>JABMPU010000192.1 GCA_013203665.1 Armatimonadota bacterium | reverse complement strand
TTGATCCTAACGAATTAACTTATGATGATTTGGGTCTTAATGGTGGAAATTATGAATATTGGGTAACTGCCATCTATGATTATGGCGAATCTGATCTATCCAATGTTGAGGAAGTTACAATTGTTCTTAATCCTCCTCAGAATCTTCAGGCGGTTGTTCAAGGTATGAACAATGTCTTCTTATCCTGGGATGAGCCTGCAACTAGAGACCTTGATTTTTATAATGTATATCGAGACAGTATACTAATCGGGAGTAATACATCTACATTCTATCTTGATGTCGGTGTACCAGCCGGTCCACACATTTATAATGTTACAGCAATATATGATGGTGGCTGGGAATCCGAATTCTCCAATAATAGTTGGTATCCACCTGCTGATGTAGGTGATACACCAATTCCAGTAGTTACTGAACTGATTGGAAATCACCCCAATCCCTTCAACCCAACAACAACGATCTCATTCTCACTTCAAAATAATAGTAATGTAGAAATTTCTATTTATAACATCAAAGGACAGAAAGTGAAAACTCTGGTGAACCATAAGCTTACTGCAGGGGAGCATTCGGTAGTTTGGGATGGGAGAGATGATAATAATCAACCAGTGGGAAGTGGTGTTTATTTCTATAAATTTAAAACAGATAATTTCGAAAAGACGAGGAAGATGATTTTATTGAGGTGAATCATGAAAATAACATTAATATTCGTATTTTTCTTATTTTTTGTTTTAACTATCAGCGCTAATCCCATAAATTCATATTTCTATGCTTATGGGCAGAATAATGAAATTACTATCAATTGGGATTATACAGATGATATATTGGATCTTCTTGGCTGTAATATTCTAAGAAGCGAAGATGGAATAAACTTCTCACAAATAAACTACTCTTTGATTATATCCGATGATAGCACTTTCACCTACCTGGATGAAGATGAAATAATCGATACTACATTTTATTATTACAAGATAAACTATGTATTTTCAGATAGCAGTTATACCCAAAATTATGCAACAGGAGCTATGAAAGTTATATCTTTTGAAATTATTGATGAAAATACAGTTGAACTTACTTGCGTTCCCAGACAAACTGGAAGCTATGTATTTAGATTATATCGTGATGGGTGTGAGCTGTCTGAAGCATTTTTTGAAGATACTTTAGTAATATGGCAGCAACCTACGGTTACAACAAATTATGAGTATTTATATGTATTCATTAAGATCCCTGAAATTATATCTTGCTCTTTTTTCTTAACGGAAAATTTTCTTTATTCATTACTTAATCCTGTTGGAGTTCTGGAAGATGAGATTATTCAATGTCAAGGGCATCTTTATCAAAACTTCCCCAATCCTTTCAACCCCACAACCACAATCTCTTTCTCAATTCCGGAAGAAGGTCATGTAGAATTTACAATCTACAACATCAAAGGGCAGAGAGTTAAACAGCTTGTCAGTGATCAGCTTTCAGCAGGAGAGCATTCTGTAGTATGGGATGGGAGAGATGATGATAATCAACCAGTTGGAAGTGGAATTTATTTCTATAAATTGGAGGCAGGTAATTTTCAGAAAGTCAGGAAGATGATTTTGTTGAAATAGGAAGTGATGCTGCTAACATGGCTGTCCACAAAGGATTTCGTGTCACGCCGCGGTTAGCGGTAATTATTAAAGAGTATAAGGAATTTTCATGAGAATATTTACAATTATCCTGATAAGTTTATTTTTATTTTCTTGTTCGAAAAATATTACAGGAATTAAACCTCAAGATCCTAATGATTTTGACTGGACCAAAGATGAATCACCGATATATATTGAAGGAAAATTCTTAGTTCCTGTTGGGCAAACATTGCATATAGAAGCAGGAACTGTTATAAAATTTCAAAGTACTGATGATCCTAACAATAACTTCTCTGATGAAGTTGGTTGGATTGAAGTTAAGGGTAGCATAAACGCAATAGGTGATTCTGAGGAAATTATACAGTTTGTTGCTGAATCTAGTGGAACCTGGGGTGGTATAGTTTTCCGAAATTCAATAGATAATTATTTTTATAACTGCTATTTTGATGATAGTGCTTATGCTAAAAATAATATAAATCAACGTTTAGTAGGAGCTGCTATTCATTGTGTTGATTCAGAAGTAAACGTAAACTTCTGTAACTTCAATGATAGTCGGATATATTCAATTTTTGCTGATAGTAGTTCTACAATTTTAATTGAAAACGCTTCTTTTTTTACATGTACTGTTTATCAACACCCAACATCAAATATCTTTGTAACAAATGATTCAGAGTCTGAGTTTGATAATTGTGATATTTCGGGCTACTCTTATGGGATGTATTTTTATCATTCGGGAAGCGCTAGAATATCAAATTCTGATTTTGAAACAGTTCTTAGGGCAATTCATGCTCAACAGTTAACTGGAGAATTAGAAATAGAAAATAATACATTCCGAAACGGCATATATCTTTATGGTAGTGGTGAATCGTATAAAGTACTTAATAATAGTTTTTTCCAATCTGGAATAGCTATTGAAACTTGGTTAAGTCGCGAATTTTCTATACAAGGTAATTTGTTTGTTGAATGTAACTTGGCAATTAAGACAGGAGCCTGTTTAGAATCATTAGAGATATATAATTCTACTTTTTATAATATTGATACTTGTTGTTATGGAGATGATATTAATTTATTTAATTCTATCATTTTTGGAGAAAACAGTTATTTTCAACAAGAAGATAATTGGCATGGCCAATTATATATCGAGAAATCGTTAATTCCATTTGTTGATGAGCACACCACTGTATCAGATTGCATAATTGGAGAAGATCCTATCTTCTCTAATGTAAATATTTATAAACCAAGTTCAGAATCCCCTTGTATTGATTATGGTAATAATTATTCTGAGATAATTTTAGAAGAAGACCTTGATGGAAATGTTCGAATTTCTGGTGATGCTATTGATCTTGGAAGTTATGAGTATATTGAATAACTACCGCTAACTTTGTACCCACAAACTACGCAAGCTCCGTTCGTGGCGTGCAGGTTCGTTAGCTGCAATATTTAAGGAGTAGGAAATGAAAACATTAATGACGATTTTTTGTTTGTTTTTTATTCTACATATATCTGCTACGATTATAAATATTCCCGATGATCAACCAACAATTCAGGCTGGTATAGATGTATCTGCAGACGGAGATACCGTATTAGTACAGCCGGGAACGTACTTTGAAAATCTTGATTTTTTTGGTAAAGAAATCACTGTTGCTTCAATGTTACTTGCAACGCAAGATACAGCTTACATTTCTCAAACCATTATTGACGGCAATCAAAGCGGTAGTGTAGTCAGATTTGAAAATATGGAAAACAACAATACTGCTTTGATTGGTTTCACATTAACAAATGGTTTTTCACAAGATCAAGGTGGTGGAATTCATTGCAATTATTCCAGTCCGACATTAGATCATCTAAAAATCATTAATAATCATTCTGAAAGTACCGGAGGGGGCATATATTGCTTTCATGCTTACCCAATAATTACAAATTCAGAGATTTTAAATAATTACTCTGAGTATTCAGGTGGTGGAATTGCCTGTTATTATTCAAATCCAACCATTTCAAATTCTGAAATATCAAATAATTATAATAATTGTAATCATGGTTCAGGATTACTTTGTAATAATGCTAGTCCTGTATTAAGCAATGTTATTATTTCCAATAATAGTGGCTTCAGTTCAGGAAGTGGTATTTATTGCCAGGACAATTCAAATCCAATCCTGCAAGATGTAGTTATTTCTGAAAATGCAAACCGTTATGCTGGAGGTGGGATTTATATTAGCGATGATTCCCATCCAACCCTAACTAATACTTTAATTACAGAAAATACAACTGAAGGTAGAGGGGGAGGTATTGTTTGTTATGGTCAGTTGGATTTAACAAATGTTACAATTTGTAACAATAGCGCTTATGAAGGCGGTGGAATTTATATTGATAGTCATGATGTGAATTTTAACTATGAGGATCGATGTAATATTTATTGCAATCATGCTTATTTTGGTAGCGATTTATGTGGTGATTACTATAATCCTGTAAACATAAATGTAATCGTGGATACTTTTACTGTCCAAAATCCGACTACTGTTCAAGTATATCCCCTGGAGGATTTTACGTTTGATATTCTAAATGGTTATTATCCCCCAATTTATGCTGATGTCTATGTGTCGCCTACCGGTGACGATTCAAATGACGGGCTTTCCTGGAACTCGTCGCTGAAAACAATAACCTGCGCTTTAACGCGCATCCAAACATCTATCACAGAACCGCACACCATTTATTTAAGTTCTGGAATATTCAGTTCGGAAACAAATAATGAAATATTCCCACTGTTTTGTGTAAGCAATGTAGCAATCTTGGGAGAAGGACAATCTGAAACTCAGATAATTGGAAACGTAGAAGATTATGTCTTCCGTCTTTTGGAAGTGGATAACGTAATAATGCAAAATGTGACGATTAGCTCTGGAAAACAAGGAGTTCACATCGAAGACTGCTCGGATATTAACCTGGAATCTTTAACTATTTGTGACAATTATACTGATGACACTCAAGATTATGGAGGTGGCATTCATTGCAGTAGCAGTAATTCAATCTTATTCAACAATCTTATGATTTATAACAATCATGCCTATTATGGGGCAGGAATTTATCTTGGAGGTTTAACCAATACAATTGTGGATAATTCCATAATCAGGAACAATCAGGCTGAATCAACAGGAGGTGGTATTTACACTGTAGCGGGAACATTTAATTTGATGAATACTCAAATTTGCGACAATAGAGCTTCAGCTGGTGGCGGGTTAACCTGCAAATTTAATTCTGTTGTGAACTTAGACAATGTTTCGATCCATAACAATTCCGGGAGAGGAATTTGTTGTAATGGTGATGGAATCGAACTAAACTTCACGGAAGATCATTCTTGCAATTTGTATAATAACTATGGCACAGTGGGAAACGATATATACTCATATAATGCTGGTTTTTTCGAAATAATAGTTGATACTTTCACAGTAGCAAATCCCACAAATTTTCATGCTTATCCTGTGGAGGAATTCAGCTTTGATATTTTGCATCCTATGCTACAACAGGAAAATGCTGACCTATATGTTTCCCCTGATGGTAATGATAATAACTCCGGGCTTTCTTTTGATGAACCGCTTAGAACTATTTATTCTGCCTTTTCCAAGATTCTGACTGATAGTTTGAATTCACATACTGTTTTCCTGGACGAAGGAATTTATTGTTACGAAACAAATGGTGAAGTTTTTCCAGTAAGCATTGTTGAAGACTATTTAACGTTACAAGGAGATGAATCAAATCATTCAATTTTGCAGAGTGACAATACTTCTATATTGATATATATATATATGGCAAACCATTGCAACTTAAATGACTTTATCATGCAAAATGGTTATGGTGGATATGGCGGGGCAATGAGAGTGAAATATTCATCCATATCATTAAACAGGATAAAAGCACAAAATAACCATTCCTCTTATAGTGGTAGCGCGATTTTTGCCGATAATTCAGATTTGACGATCAAGAATTCCTGTTTTGTAAATAACTTATCAAACAATCATGAGGGTGTAGTTAATACCCATTCAGGTTCTATGAATTTGTTGAATTCAACCATTACGGATAATGATTCTGGAGAAGCGGTCGCTATACTTGGAGGTGAAGTACTAATAGTGAATTCAATTCTCCGAGAGGATAATCCATATCAAGTTTTGGGTGAATATTGTAATGTAGTAGTATCTCATTCAGATGTTTTAGAAGGTGAAGCTGGAATTACAGGTTATGAGACATTTATTGCTTGGTTGGATGGCAATATCGATGAAGACCCTTTATTCAATTGGAATTATTATCTTCCTGAAAATTCACCCTGTGTAGATGCCGGTACATCTTATTTTGAATGGAATTCCGAAATTCTTTTAGACATGCAACCTGATGAATATTATGGTTCTGCTCCCGATATGGGAGCTTATGAGTTTGGATTTGTAGCAGTTAATGACAACACAATTATTCCCGATAGAAAATGTGTTTTGCATCAAAACTACCCAAATCCCTTCAATCCAGTTACAAATATAGTTTTCAATCTACCGGAGGAGAGTAGTGTTCAGCTTGAAATTTACAACATAAAAGGGCAGAAGACAAAATCACTTTTAAGCGATCAAATAAAAGCAGGAGAGCATTCAATCATCTGGGATGGGAAAGATGCTTCTGGAAAAAGAATAAGCTCAGGTGTTTATCTTTACAAATTGAAAGTGAATGGCAAAACTGAAGCAGTAAGGAAATGTTTGTTATTGAAATAAAAGATGCAGCTAACAGGTGTATCTGTAGAATCCCACAGCATACACGGAACATTAGCAGCAATTATAAAAATAGAGGATAAGATGAAAAAGATTACTTTAACTTCAATAAATAATTCATTGTATGAAATCGATGAAAAATACACAGAGTCTTATCAGGGTAGATTATTATCACATTATACAAATATGAATTCATTAATTTCCATAATTTCTACAGGCTATTTTTGGGCTTCAAATTCTATGTTTTTAAACGATAAATCTGAAATTATTCATTTAAAAAAGGTTATTGAGAAAAATATTAAGAGATATTTTCCTAAAGAAGATATTTCTGAATTTACTAAATGGGTTATGAAACATTTTGATCACGTTTCCGACAAAGTTTCAAAAAACACATTCATTGTTTCATTTAGTACAGAGCAAGACTCTTTACCTCTTTGGTCGAATTATTCATTTAATTATGGTTGTTCGATAAACTTATCGTATAATGACATTTTATCGAATATTAATATAAATACCCCACCATTATTATCAAACAACATTCGTAATAAAAAAATAGATAAAATATTTATTGATTCAGGTTTAGTTATTTATGATAATTCAACAAAATCAAAAATTATTAATGAATATCTTAAAATATTATATTCTCTTTTAAAAAAAATACCGTTGAAATCTATTGAAGAAATTAAATCAAATGAATGGATAATACCAATTATAAAACGTATTTTTACAAGATTGTTTATGATAGCATCATTAACTAAAGAAAATTATTTTGAGTCTGAAAGTGAATTCAGATTTATTTGTAATGTTGATGTAGAATCACAATCTTCGTTATTAAATTTCAGGGAATCTAATGGTTTAATTATTCCATATATAAAAATGAATTCATTGTTTAGAAATATTAAACTACCTATAATATCTATTACTCTTGGACCGAGAAATAATGCAGAAAAAGCTAAGGTAGGTTTGAAAAAATTTTTAAATTCAAAAGGTTATACAAATTTTGAAATTTTACAATCAAAAATCCCTTTGAGATACTAATATATTGTTTTAGGAGGAAAAACTGAAGCAGTGAAGAAATGTTTGCTGTTGAAATGAGAAGTGATGCTGCTAACATGGCTGTCCACAAAGGATTTCGTGGCACGCCGCCGTTATGGGCAAAAATAAAGGAAAGTAAATATGAAAATAAAACAAATAGAAATTCATAATTTTCGTTCAATCAAATCTGCAAAATTTAATTTGAATGATTACTCTTTGTTAATAGGAGAAAATAACTCAGGGAAATCAAATGTGTTTAGAGCATTAAGAATTTTTTACGAAGACAATTTGAAATATAATGAACAAACAGATTTTCCTAAATTCGATACCGAAGATAATGAAAGTTGGATAGAAATTGAGTATCTCACTGATATTGATGAACAAGAAACATTAAAAGATGAATATAAAAATGAAGATAATATCCTAAAAGTTAGGAAAATACTCAAAACACAAGACGCTAAATTGAAACCGCTTATAAAATCAACTCAAAGTAATATCTTCGCGTATGAAAACGGTGAGTTATCAAGTAACTTTTTTTATGGTGCAAAAAATATTTCCCAATCAAAATTAGGAAAAGTTATTTTCATCCCTGAAATAAGTAAAATTGATGATAACTTAAAAATGAGTGGACCATCACCTTTGCGTGATATGATAAATTTTGTAGTAAAAAAAGTAATAACAAAGAGTGAAAGTTTCAATAAATTAAATCAATCATTTGAAAAATTTAACAACGAGTTTAAAAGTGAAGCAAAAGATGATTTTTCAATAGATGAGCTTGAAAAAGATATAAACAAAGAAGTGGAAAGTTGGAATATTAATTTTGGACTTAATATTAATCCAATTAAACCTACTGATATTGTTAAAAATTTAGTTTCGCATTATGTTCAAGACGGTAATCTTGATAATAAAATCGTATCAATAGATTCTTTTGGACAAGGTTTACAAAGACATCTGATTTATACACTATTAAAACTATCTACAAAATATGTCGAGAGTTCAACAAATGAAGCGAAAAAAGAATTTAATCCAGACTATACTTTCATACTCTTTGAAGAACCAGAAGCATTCTTACATCCTTCACAACAAGAAAAATAAACATAAATCTTCGAATATTAAGCGAAGAAGATAATCAACAAATATTAATAACTTCACATTCTCCAATATTTGTTAGTAAAAATATCTCATCTCTAAGCTCATTAATTAAAATAAAAAGAGAAAAATCATCTGAATTATTCCAAATTGAAAATGAACAAATAGATTCATTATTTGCCGACAACAATAGTCTGTTTGAACATTTTAAAAATCTTTTAGAAAAACCAGAAATAGGAGAACCATTAAAAGCAAAAATTAGAAAATATTCTCTTGCAAATGAAGATGATGATTCGGAATTAAAATTAGAACAAGAGAAATTCAAATATTCTCTGTGGTTAAATAGCGAAAGGACATCTCTATTTTTTGCAAAACACGTAATTATTTGTGAAGGAGCAAGTGAAAAGGTATTCGTTGATTTTTTACTAAATAACAAATGGTTTGAATTAAAAGATAAGAATATATACATTTTGGATTCGCTTGGTAAATTTAACATTCATAGATATATGAATTTGTTTAAGTTCTTTGGTATAAATCATTCTGTATTGATGGATAGTGACGAAAATGAGACGCAAGAAATAGTAAATGATTTTATTGAAACAAATAAAAATGAATATACAAAGAAAGTTGTATTGTTTGAAAAAGATTTGGAATCATTTTTAGGTATTGAAACAGCTAAACGAAAGGATTTAAAACCTTTGAATATTATGTATCAGTATAATAAAGAACATATTCCAAATGAAAAGATCATAGAACTAAAGAAAGTTATCGAAGATTTGATACAATGATTATGCCCAATATAAATAAACAGATATAAGGAGAGAATATGAACGAAATTATTTGTCCAAATTGTAAAAAGGTTTTTAAAGTCGATGAGGCTGGATATGCTGATATTCTTAAGCAAGTTCGAGATCATCAATTCGAAGAAGAATTGCAAAAGCGATTAAACCTTGCTGAAAATGAAAAAATAAATGCTGTTAAGCTGGCCGAAGCGAACCTTAAAAATTCTTTACAAGAAGATCTTGCAAAAAAGGATAAAGAAATAAGTGAACTGAAAGCTAAAAATGAACGCGAACTTGCTGAACAATTAGCTAAGAAGGAATCCGAGATCGCTGACATGAAATCAAAAATTCAGAATGCAGAGATTGAAAAAAAACTAACAGTAACAGAAGCGATTAAAGAAATTGAAAAGGAACGTGACGACCTTGCTAATGATTTAAAAAATAAAGAAACAGAAAAACAATTACTCGAAAAATCTTTAAACGAAAAATTTTCTGCTGAACTAAAGACAAAAGATGATATTATCAAGCTGAAAGATGAAGAAATTGCTTTACGCAAAGACATGAAGCTTAAACTCTCAACCAAAATGATTGGCGAAACACTTGAACAACATTGTGAAGCCGAATTCAACAAGCTTCGTGCAACTGGTTTTCAAAACGCCTATTTTGAAAAAGACAACGACTCAAGGTCTGGTAGCAAGGGTGATTTTATCTATAGAGAAACAGATGAATCAGGCAATGAAATCATCTCAATCATGTTTGAAATGAAGAATGAGGGTGATGAAACTGCTACTAAAAAAAGAAATGAAGATTTTTTTAAAGAATTAGACAAGGACCGTACGGAAAAGAAATGCGAATATGCAGTTCTTGTTTCGCTATTAGAAGCTGAAAGCGAACTTTATAACGCAGGGATTGTTGATGTCTCTCACAAATTCAGCAAAATGTACGTTGTCCGTCCTCAATTCTTCATCCCTATTATCACGCTTCTTCGAAATGCTGCCTTGAATTCCATGAAATACAAAGCAGAATTAAGTTTGATAAGAAATCAGAACGTGGATATTACCAATTTTGAAGAAAAAATAAACACATTTAAAGAGGGGTTTGCCAGAAATTACGAGTTAGCTAGTCGTAAATTTAAAACTGCAATTGATGAAATAGATAAAACCATTAGTCATCTTCAAAAAACCAAAGATGCACTTCTATCTTCGGAAAACAACTTACGCTTGGCTAATAACAAAGCCGATGATCTAACTATCAAAAAATTAACCCGAGGAAATCCGACTATGAAAGCAAAATTTGAAGGACTTTCGGATAAGGCCGATTAAGTAACAGACCCCAGGCAAAAAAAACGCACCACAACAAGCTATATATTTCATGGCGGGTAAGTCGCAAACTCATAAGATTATAGCATATATTTTAGTATATTCGTGGTCAGATAAATTACGGCAGATAAATCCGCCACGTAAACATATGCCAGCACGTTTAATAATTTTTTTGAACCAAGTTTAATATTAATTTTATAAGAGATTGATTTGTGAAAGAATAGGCATAACAAACAGCTGTCACGCCCGAAAAGATGGGCGTGACAGCTACTAAACATTAATCAACATTCCGCTTCGCTCCATGTTGATTAATAGCGGCGTGCCACTAAAAAAGAAACTCGCAAACGGATCGAAGCGGAACATCGTTTAACAAATTAAGGATTTCCCTGCAGCGAAGCCTGCCTGGAAACCCTGTTGAATAAGCTCGAGAAACGGAGATTTTATATTGGGGATTGCTTTTCGTATGTTTCTGGAAAAAGTTGAGATTTTTATTTGAATTCACTCAAATTCCTAAAGAGCTCTAGTAAATTCATAGTTAAAACATAAACTTCTACAAACAAACGACCATTTTTATTATGTTAAAGCAAGAAGAATTAGATAATACATATTCTGAGAGTGATTTCACTGATTTTAGACAATAAAGTCCTTTCAGACGGTTTTTGGATTAAACAGTCTGTTGTTGATATTTTTTCGAAATCGTTTCTAATAAGAAATTTGGCGGAGCTCTCGGCTTACGCAAAATTGATGCGAAATATCGCATTTTTGATTTACAGTGCGGACAGATATCTTTTTCTCGTCTAAGAAATTTAGATTTTTGGAGAGAAATAATTTTATTTGCTTTTATCTTAAAATATTTCTGAACTTTATCAAAAACATTTTTTCCTGCCGAACTTAAAAATCCATAATATCTGATTTTTTGAAATCCATCCGGAAGCACATGCTGTAAAAATCTTCGCATAAACTCTAAGGCTGTCACAGTCTGATATTTATAGTTGTTACTTCCCGAAGGTTTGTATTTGAATGTTACTTTCCCATTTCCATATTTGATAATTCGATTGTTGCTGATGGCAACACGATAAACATAATTCGAAAGATATTCCAGGACTTTATCTCCTTTTCCGACAGCCTGAGAATTAGATACAAATTCTTTACTGTTCCATATATGATGTGGAATGCTATTAAAGATTTTCTGATTTTTCATTTTAAGACAATCTCTAAACTTAGCTCTGTATATTTTGGAAAGAGCCCTTACCGGAACAAGGAATTTACTGTTTGCTTTATTCCATTGATTTTTTTCAATGTCAAACGCTCCGCCGGGAACAATATAATGAGGGTGTGGATGATAATGAAGTTGCCGAGTCCAGGTATGCAAAATTCCCACAAAACCTGATTTTCCACCGGCATATTTCGGATCATTCAGGAGAGTTTTGAGAGCTTCGGAAGATGCCTTAAACAAAACCGAATAAAACAGTTTCTGATTTGAACGACAGATAAATCGAAGTTCTTCCGGAATTGTAAAAGTCACCAAAAAGTAATTTACCGGAAGGAGTTTTCTCATCTGTTTTTTCAACCATTTTCCAGAATCATCACTTCCGCATTTCGGGCAATGTCGATTCTTACAGGAATGATAAGAGTAATGATACTTCTTACATTTTTCACAAAAATAAACTTTCCCACCCATCGCAGAGGTTCGGCAATTAATAATTGCATCTATTGTTTTGAGGTGATTATAAGGAATTCTTGTCTCATATTTCTGCAAATATTCTGGCAGATTTTCACTGAAAATTTTTGCAATTTCCATTAGAAATCTTCCATTAACTCATTTAGTATTTCAACAGATCTTTTTTCCGAAGCATTGGTAAGATGAAGATAAATTATAGTTGATCTCAAGTTTGAATGTCCGAGAAACTGCTGGATTGTTTTGATGTTTAATCCTGCTTCAAGAAGATGGGTTGCATAAGAATGTCGAAGAGTGTGAAATGTTGCCTTTTTGAGAATACCAGCATCCTTAGTTGCAAGGTTCATAACCTGTTGTGCTGTTCTTATTGGAATGTGTTCCGTAGTATTTTTTCTATCGAATTTTTTGGATTTTGATTTTCTTTTAGGAAATAATAATCTAATATTTCGATGAGTCTTCCAATATTCTCTGAGTTGAAAATATAGATTTGCAGGAAGTGGTATTGCTCTGTCTTTGTTACCTTTTGAATTTCTGATCGTAATAGTTTTTAATTCACCATCAATGTCGGCAATTTTGATCTTTACTGCTTCAGAAACTCTTAAACCGCACTGATATGCCAAAGTCAGAAGAATCTTATAATCAAAAATCCTGACCTGGTAAATTATCTTCTTTACTTCATCTCGATTAAGAACTACCGGAAGTTTACGCTCAACTTTTGGCTTGTAAAAATTGAAATCTTCTTTTTTAAATCCCGCAACATGAATATAAAAAATCTTAAGCTGAAATAAATGCTTTTTAAAGTTGCGGCTCCAAGTTTCTTGACACGAATCAAGTATAAAAAATATTCTCGAATATCTTGAATTGATAGAAAGGTTGGGTCTTTTGAGAAATATCTTTCCAAAGGGTTGATTCTTCTGAAATAATCGATTTTGGTTCGCTTAGATACTCCCCTTAAGTCCAAGCATTCCAAGTATTTTAGTTCGTATTGTTGCATATTTTCCTCCTTTTGGAGGTTAATATGCTTGTAAATTGATTTTAGTGTAAGGAATTTTTCTGCTGCTTGCAGCTTAGTTCAACAAGC
>JABMPU010000191.1 GCA_013203665.1 Armatimonadota bacterium | reverse complement strand
ACTTCTAATTATAGATCTCAGATTCTTTTTAATTGGTTTATCAATAGTATAATTTTTAATGCTGAATTGAGCCAGAGCTGAAATGTTAGCAAGCGGATTTCTTATCTCATGAGCAATGCCGGATGATAATTCCCCGAGAGCAGCAAGAGTCTGAGATTGAATCAGTTCTTGGTGTGTATTCTCTAATTCGGAATATGCATTCTTCAATTCTTGATCGGAATTTTTCCGCTCAGTGATATCCCGGAGAGAGCCAATCCTACCTGCTATTTTTCCATTTTTATCATATAGGGATGTTACACTTAATTCAACTGATACCGTTCCTTTTTCTTTGTGTAAAAGCTCAATTTCATAAAGAGGGATTTCTTCACCTGCAATACCTCTTTTAAATCTGTTCAATGTTGAATCTATATATTTGGGAACAAGAATATTTTTAAAATGATGTCCTACATAATCTTGGGTTCGATAACCTGTGATTTTTTCAAATGCAGAGCTCAAAAAAGTAAACTTCCCTTTCAGGTTTGATGTAAAAATTACATCCGCTACAGTTTCAGTTAAAGAGCGATATTTTTCTTCGCTTTCCCGAATTTTTTCCATGGCTTGCTTGCGTTCGGTGACGTCCTTTGAACTGCCCTGGAAACCAATAATCTGCTCACCTTTCCTCATAAGGCTGAAACTTGTTTCAAAATATTTTATTGATTTGTCTTTTATGATTGCTTCAACAGGAAAATTTTGAAAAGGCTTTCCTGTTTTATAAATATTGTAGAGAACATGAAAAAGTTTTCTATGATCTCTTTTAGGAGTGTAATCTTTAAAGTTCATCTTTACTAATTCAGATTTCTTATATCCAGTTAGAACTTGTGCTGCGTTGTTTACATCAGTGAAATTACCTTTCAAATCTAAAGTAAAAAGGAACTCGCTGGAGTTTTCGAAAAGATCATGATATCTGATTTCTGAATCTTTAATCTTATTCTCCATTTTCTTGCGTTCGGTGAAGTCTTCTTGCATTACAACCACATTTGTCAACGTGCCTGTCGGGTCCAATATGGGGAACAGTCTGCATCGTGTAATGACTTTCTTATTTTTGTAGGGTGAAACGAATTCCATTTCAGGCATTTCAACGATTTTCCCACTTAAAGCCTCCCTGAAGTACTTTATCACGCCCTGCCTTACGTTCGCCGGCTCTGTGAGTGCATTTCTTCCCAGGACCATCTCCTTGTTGGGCACAGCATAGAACTTCAGAAATGCTTCATTAACAATCAAAACAAACCCTTTGGAATCCATCACAAAGGTGGGAAGCGGTGATTGCTGGATCAGGCTCTCCAAGAAAATGTTCTTTGCTTTGATTTTCTCCTCCGCTTGCTTGCGTTCTGTGATGTCTCTGAAAATAGCGAGGGCACCTTTTACTCTATTGAAATTGTCATAATAAGGTGTAGCAGTAATTAGAACGAGATGTTTTTCACCATCGGATCTTTTTATTTCAAGTTCGGAGGTTGAAGTGATTTTACGTTTTCGATTTTCAGTTTCTTCGAGAATCTTCTGAACATTTTTTTCTGAAAGAAAGTCTCCTAATTTTTTACCGACAAGTCCTCCGGATTCAACACCGAAAAGAATTTCAGCAGCAGGTTTTGCAAAAACAAAATTTTCATCAAAATCTATAATAGTCACTCCTTCACCCAAATTTTCCAGAATTATTCTATTTCTTTCTTCACTTTTTTTAAGTTTTTCCTTTTCTTCTTTTATAGTTTTTTCTTGGATAAATTCTTTTCTCAAATCCAACTCAAACATGAAAGTAATAACAGAACTGATAATCATAACAGAAAACAAGAAAAGGATATTTGATAACAATAGGGGGAAATCTTTTCCTTTAAAACCTCCTACCAGGAAATCCTGAAAATAAATCGCCGCAAATCCATATATACAAAGAATAATTAAGCATGAAAGCATAAAATTCCATAATTTCAATTTGAAAAATGTACTTGCTATTAAAATAATCACCATAATCCCTGCATAATATAAATGAAAACCAAGTTCTCCCGATTTTGAAATCACCATCATTGATATAATTCCAAAACTGGGAATGATCACTGTTAGAGACAAAACAATGTTCATTATTTTTCTGAAAATCTTGTAATATGTTGAAATGTATGTTAGGATAAAAAATGGGACTATAAAAATGTATCAAATCAAAAAAATTATTTCTTTAGAATCGGGAAAGCTTAAATTATCGAGAAGACCAGAAATAGTATATAAAACTAATCCGAATATAATTCCAGTTCTAATACCCGGCAGAGAAGTTTTAAAACGATAATCCTGAAATTCTAGTTCTTCCTTTTTTTCTAAATTCATATATACCTCATTCTAAAAATCGCAGTTTAATTATACAGCTAATCTTGATGTTTAACATTTTTGCTGTCATTTTTAATAAATTTTCAACAGTGTCATCCGTCGGCTTGTTTCCCAGATGCCTAGAAGGTTTCTGTCAATTGGAACAGTCCCGAGATCAACGAGAGGATATTTCGTGGCTGATGGACAGCCCAGAAGCATCAAACATAATAATAAAATGGAACCGATCACTATAAATTTTTGCATAAAATTTATTACTATCCTCTTCGTAAATATAAAAGGTTTTCATTAGTAAATACGTCAAGTTTTGTGAATTTCTATAAGATTTCAATATGCAAATATTTAATGTGAAGTCAAAAATTTTTTCACCTTTTCCAAAAACTGTACATTTTTTTAAAGTGAGCTGAGAGTCACTCTTATATATTTTTTCAACATATAGTGATGCCAGACTGGTCGGAAATGACAGCACTCTTTATGTTTTTATGAAAGATTTCCATATTAAACATTCCGCTATTAATTTATTCATGGACTCCTTTCAAAATATTTATCTGATTTTTGAGGATATCCATATCAGAAAACTTGCGGATAAATATTACTGCCAGGAAATATTGTTCATCTGGAAAAGCAAACCAAAACAAAAAATATTCACTCATGCTTTATAATAAAATAAAATCGTATCTCAACAGATCAAGCCAATTTTCGAGATTGCTTCAATTGGTAAACACTGTACAGAAGCTCCGCCTCTCCGGATTGAACAGCTCTGCAAAAGCTCTTGCACTTAGCCATGTTTTCAGTAATTTTAATAAATCCTTATTGCTCGTTACCGAAAATGATTCAATTGCACAACACACCTGTGATGATCTTGAAGTGCTTCTGGGCAAGGAAAGAATATTCCATCTCTCTGGTTATGAACTTCTTCCCTACGAGCGATTCTCTCCAAGAAAAACAGTACAACTCGAACGAAGCAATACGCTTTCTGCAGCAGTTTCAGGAAAAACAGGCATTTATGTTGTTTCATTAAAGGAATTACTTAGATCCATCAGTCAACCGCAAATATATAAAAAACTTCTTCTCATTCTTGAAAAAGATAAAGAATACAATATTGATTCTGTGCTATCACACCTTGTTTCAGCTGGCTACGAAAACACCTCACAGATCACTCAAGCCGGTGAGATAAGTAAACGCGGCGGTATTCTTGATATTTTCTCACCGCAATATAAGAACCCTCTCCGATTGGAATTTTGGGGTGATGAGATAACTTCGATCCGTGAATTCGATCTTTCTTCCCAACTTTCATTAAGGGAAGATCTAACCGAAATAACTGCACAGCCGATACGTGAACTTTCGCTGGAGCATTTAAAAACAAATATTCCTGAACGCTTTCAGAATCGGATTGCTGAACATGGCTTTTATGAAGGAATCGAGCATGATATTTCATTGCTT
>JABMPU010000190.1 GCA_013203665.1 Armatimonadota bacterium | reverse complement strand
TTTGAATATTATTCGGAAAGTTACATTTTCCCACAGTGGAATCCTTTCATACTACCAGTAGAATTGCAACATGAAATTATGTTTTCAAATCATATGAATGTCATTATCAAAAATAATGGTTCCAAAACTACCTGGACAGGTGCAATGGGAATTACTTCAGGTGGTGGATATTTTAATTCAGAAGCATGTATGCTTTACCCAAAGGAATTCGTGTTTGATCTGAATACTCATGAATTCAGCTTTAAAGACCTGTATATTGAAGGTGCAAATCCGGATGATAATATTCCCATGTGTCCCTGGGATTTGGATGAAGATGGAATTGTGGATTCTTTTAGTGTAACCGGTGATCCTTTGTGGGTGAAAAATTGGCCTATTTATTATCCTGAGGGAGGTGGTGATAACTATTTCAAAACTGTTCAAAATGAAAATTGGATGGTTTCTGTTTGGTCGGACGGAACTAAAGCAGCTAGATTCTTTCATGGAGACCCTTCATTTGCAGCTTGGGAAGAAACTCCGGAAATTGCCATTATTATCTCTGCAGATCATGGACAAACCTGGTCCCAACCAATATTATTGAATGCAAATGAAACTCCTGAGCTTGCAGATCAGATTCCTTGCTATATTTACCCTGGAGATGTAATTGAAATTCTCAGCAATACTCCGGGTGATTATCGCGGGAAAGTACATTTATTTTATCTTGATGATTTTTTATTTGGTTCTCAATTAACAGGTACTACTAACCCTGGCGGTAATTTAATGTACACTGCTCTGGATGTTGAATTCCCTGATGCCTGGATTCCAGGTTCGTCAACTGAAAATGTGGAAGTTCCTCAACCGCAAATTACGCTGTATAATTACCCTAACCCTTTCAACCCGAATACAACTATCTATTTCACCGCAGAGGACGCAGAGATATGTATTTATAATATTAAAGGTCAGAAAGTGGAACAGTTTGTTAGAAATCAGCTTCCTTCAGGCCAGCATTCTGTTGTGTGGGATGGAAGAGATGAATCTGGAGAATTGGTCAGTTCAGGAATTTATTTCTATAAATTGAAAGCAGGCAATTTGGAAAAAACAAAGAAGATGATTTTGTTGAAATGATTGGAGGAGACATGAAAAAATTAATGATGGTTTTATGTTTGGTTATTGTTTTGAATTTATCATCAACAATAATCAATATCCCTGCAGAGTACTCAACGATTCAAGAAGGCATCAATATTGCAGTAGCTGGAGATACTGTTCTTGTACATCCGGGAACTTATGTAGAAAATATTAATTATAACGGAAAAGACGTTATTGTAGCAAGTTTGTTTTTAACAACTCAAGATACTACCTATATTTCTTCAACAATAATTGATGGTAATCAGAATGGAACCGTAGTTATATTTGAAAACGGTGAGAGCACCGATGCAATTTTATGCGGTTTTACACTCATGAATGGTATGAAAACAATCGCGTCTTCCGGAGGAGGAGGAGTTTATATCCATAACTCTAATCCACATCTTCATAATTTGATCATCTCTTCTAATTTTGCAACAAGTGGTGGTGGTATTTGCATTCATGACGCTTCTCCTATTATAAGCAATATGATTATTGTCGATAATGAAGTTCCCGTTGGATCAGGACATGGTGGAGGTCTTTACTTGATGAATTGCGATAATATGATTATAAAGAATTTATCCATAATCCATAATGAGACCGGAGCTTTTGGTTCAGGATTATTTATAAGTGGTTGTGAATCATTGATATTTGAGAATTTGATTGTTAGTAATAATGAGTGTGGCTATTTTGGTGGTGGAGCATTATATTTTCAAAATTCTGATGCTATTATTTTAAATTCAACAATTTGTTATAATAATAATCAATACTCCGGAGGAGGTTTGATTGGTGGTGAAAATGTTTATTTAGTTAATTCCGTTGTTTATGGAAATTCTGGACCTCAACTGGAAATAGATCATTCAGCTTACTACTCGTTGATTCAAGGTGGTTTCCCTGGAATTGGTAATATCGACAGTGATCCTCTTTTTACAAATCCGTCAGAATGTGATTTCCACTTGCAAGATTCCAGTCCTTGTATTGGTTCTGGAATCGATGAAATAGAAATTGACGGAATTATGTATTTTGCTCCAGAATTTGATTTTGGAGGTAATCCACGACCGGCACCAACTGGTTCAATGCCAGATATGGGAGTTTATGAGAATTTGCTCGGTGTACCACAGGTTGGGGTTTACAATAACCAATTGCCTTCAAACAATTTCAATCTTTCTAACTATCCCAATCCCTTCAACCCAACAACAACAATCTCTTTCTCAATTCCAGAAGACAGTAATATTGAATTATCCATCTACAACATCAAAGGACAGAAAGTGAAACAGCTTTTCAGCGATCAGCTTGCAGCCGGTCAGCATTCGGTAGTTTGGGATGGAAGAGATGAAAATAACCAACCTGTTGGAAGTGGAATCTATCTCTATCAATTAAATATTAATGGAAATTCGAAAGCAGTAAATAAAATGATTTTAATCAAATAGTCAGGTGTCGTGCCAAACGCTTTCGGGACGCCGTGACAGTCCGCCTTCGTTAAAACTACGGCGCGACAAGGAGGAGACATGAAAAAAGTATTTATCTTATTTTTTATCTATCCCATAATTCTTTTTAGTTTTGTGGAGAATTTGGAATTCGTGCAGGTGGCATATCGATGTGCAAGTTATGATGCAACAATGTTGGAACATGACAACAAACTTTATTTAGATGCGAAAGGTGCGGTGGAAGAATATAATATCTTGGAAGATGGTTCATTGGAATTAAACTCTTATATTGATCGTTTTTATTACACGCCGGCAAAAGCCATAATTTTAGGCGACACTTTATTTGTTGGAGATGATAGTAAAATATTTGTTATTGATATTTCCGAAAATGAGATGAATATAGTAGATACAATTGAGACATATTCACCATACAGTCTTCGCATGTTTGTAGGAAATGATGATTATTTTGTCTATACATGGTCATCTAATACAACTTCCACAGTTTTAGATAGAAGCACCTTGGAATTAGTTACTGATGAGCTATCAACCGGCAGATATTATACAATAAAAGATACGATTTTATTCTCTGAAATAGAATGTGCAGACAGCAGCGCCTTATTAATAGAAAGCATTAACGATATAAATAATCCTGTGGAAATTGCATTTTTGCTGACAGGTGAATATCAAGAAAATTTATCTTATCATTTCAAAGATTCTTACTTATTTATTCTGAGGAATAGAGAAATATTAATAATCGATATATCCGATTTAGAAAATCCATTTATCGTAACAACAATTATTAATATCCCCTATGTTCCAATGTCTAACTATCTTACAAATCTGATATTCTATGAAAATTATATCATGTTTACCAATCAAGAAAGTATTTTATGGATTTATGATATTACAAATATTAATGAACCGCAACTGGTAAGTGTTATACAAGATTTTGAACAAGCTTCTGATACTTCTAAAGGTCCTTTGATTTTGGTTGATGATGATATTTATTTTTCCGGAACAGAAAGTAATATTTATCATTTCGATGCAACTTATCTTCCGGATATTGAAATACTTGGTGAGTATGGTAGTGGTGGTTCTTTTTTCTATTATGAATATTTTCATCCGTATATTATTTGTCAAAAACACGGGGTTAGAGAACTGAAATATTTTAATGTAACTGAAGATGAACCTGTTGTGCTTGAATTAGACGAATCTGAATATAGTTTTAGTCGGTTTACTCACAATGATTCTCTTTTATGTTATCTTTTGAGAGAAAATTTATATGAAGATTGTCTAAAAATTTATCATTATAATGAGAATGAAATCACATTGGTAAATGAAATTCCTCTGGGTACGACAAATTATAGATATGTTAATCTAAAAAATGATTATTTAATTCTTATGGGCTATAATCCCGGAACGATTAAAATATATGAAATATTGCCGGATTATTCTCTAAATGAAATTGGAAATTTTATTTTAGGGAGCGACCCAAATTTATTGCAACAAACAATACATTTTGATTTAGATTATCTATACATAAAATATGAAGTGGGTGACAATAATTTTGTAAGTATTTTAGAATCCCAATCACCTTTTGATGAAGTAGCGAATTTTAGTTTAAATTTATTTGGAGTTGAACAAAGCTCAATATTTTTGCTCTCGGATGATAGAGTAATATTGAGAAGTTCTTATGGAACTTCGTCAAGACTTCGTCTTTGCAATTATAATTTTCCCGATCAATTTGAATTGTTGGATACTATTACTATGGGTAGAAGTTTTAAATTGCACGACGATTTATTAACAGGAAGTAAAAGTTACAGCGGAGAAATTGAATATTATACCTGGCAAAATGATGTGATAGAAGAAATCTATAATTATGATTTTGGAGTAGAAATGTCTGATAACATTTTTGTTCCGGAACTTAATAAGTTATATGCAGTTGGAAAATATAATATTATCGAGTATACCTGTGATTATACTGATGTTGATAATTTTGAATTGCCTATTGTGTCTACAGGATACGAATTACGAAATTAC
>JABMPU010000189.1 GCA_013203665.1 Armatimonadota bacterium | reverse complement strand
TCGCTGACCTCCGGCAGATCAAGCTGCGATTTCCGTAATAACGATTCTGGATTATATTACTCAATAGCCTTTTCTTCGGCAGATTTTACAGGTAGTGAAACACCAATTTTACCTTTTGACGAGTAATTAAAAATCAATTTCTCCATCGTTGCCCCTTCATACACTTTTCTTCATAGTTCATATTATATATTCTTGTTTTACAAATGCTTTTACAACAGACTCAATTGCCGCTAACATATCCAGATTTTTCACTTATGCCTCTGCCCGAAAGACGAAGTCAGGCGGGTCTGCTTTAAATAATTGGAAAGACGTTTCGCCAAATCGCTGCCATAATTGTTTGCAACAAAAATTAAATTCACCTCTTCTTCGCTTAATCCCGGGTTGGCTCTTGAGATTGCCCGCCTGGCAAGTCTTATTACTGTCTCAGAAAGTGATATTGTTATCGACGCTCTTTTAGCTATGCCTGCTTTTTGAAGCATCAATATCTGAAATTTCTCTGCCGCTGGATGTGTATCAGACAATTTTTTAGAATCCTTTATTGTCTTTATACCTCTTGTATTTCTTCTTTAAATTTAAAATAATATAAAACTACTTTTAAATACCATCATTACAACAAATTCTCCTTATCAGATGTGTATAAATTAGGTGAACACATAATTCCATTGTCGTTGTATGTGTCATCGTTAAATTCATCAACGACCCAAACGTATCTTTTTTCCCCATTCTTGACTATTTCCATCGGCACTAAAAACGCACCAGTAGTATATATCCTTGGTTTTGATTCAGTAAATGTATACCCATCCAGTTTTTGTTCAATCTTCAAGGTCATATTTTTTATCCCAGCTTTTAAAATTTTTCTTCAACATAATATATTCTTTCCCAAGTACTTTTGTTTTGCCATATTTCTTTGACTGATTTTTCCCATTCATTATCATAATCTTCTAATGTAAGTATTTCAACAAGTTTCCTTATAGGAACATTGAACTTTATATTGATTCTTGGAAGGAATTTTAATCCAGATTTTTTCGATAACTTTCGTGTTGATCTAATCCAATTTTCTAAATCGGTTAAAAAATCCAATTCTTTAGACATCTTGAGTTGTTTTTTAAGAAATGGTAACGCTTTTGCCATAACAACAATGTTTTCTGGAAATAAAACAAAGTATAACCAATAATCCCTTTCAAAGAACAATTTATCAATTGCAATAAATCCATTTATTGCAATCCAATAGTCTGACCTTTCCATTGTCTTAATTTCAATTTTTCTAACTTCACCATTTTTATTGATGGAAAGCCCATTAAAACCAGATAATCTTTTTACAAATTCCAATCGACATCCTTTAAACGTTTCAACTGAGCTTACCAATCCGGATCCAATTTTTTCGACAGAAGAACCGTGCTGCTTATGCATAATACTTCACCTTTTGAATATTAACAACAGCAAATATTAAAGCTACTATAACTATTATCCTTGAGACTTCCGAACAGACAGATTTCATATCTCGAAAATAATTCTCTAATCGCTCATTTTTATCTTTACTAACCAATCCAATCATTTTACCTCTGAGATCATTAACATCATACCCTAAAAAGTTTAATTGAGCTTCGTCATTCTTCACATAATCAATCGCAAACGAATATGGTGGCGATGTAATTACTCCATCAATTGAGTTATTTTCAAGTGACATTTTCGTTGCAGTATCATTTTGTAAAATATTAACAATTCCTAAATCGCTGATGTATTTAGAACCATTTAAGATAAATGCTAATTCAAATGATTCATTAACTGATGGTAATAATTCTACCTCATCTTTGAATATAGTTTTTAAAAATGAGGGAATTTTATAAAATTCTTTATTTTCATTCATGTTTTTCATCAATTCTCATTCATACGTTTTGTCAATTGAATCTTCTCTATTTTGAAGCAACTATTTGCCTATAACTTTTACACAACACTATTCATCTATTGCTTAGTATTACTGCTTACTATCTCCTTTATCAGTTGATGGAACTTTTCAAAAACCTCAGGAATTTTTTC
>JABMPU010000188.1 GCA_013203665.1 Armatimonadota bacterium | reverse complement strand
TTTGTTTCATTAACCACCAACTTAAGTTGGTGGTTAATAATAAGATAGCAACTATTAATCGATTCATCGGTTTCCAAATATTTGAAAGATTTTCTAACATATTTTAATTTCGCTCTTTTTAAAGTAAACTCAATTATTATATTACTTTTCTTTTAGCGTTCTTTAGCGTATTTCGCGGGTATCTTTAAAACTCAACTTTTGGTGCTGTTTCCGCTCCTTCTGTAGATTGGAAGTATTGCTTTTCTGTGAATCCGAACATATTTGCCAAAACTAATCTTGGGAATTGTTTGATGTAAGTATTATACATTCTGGCAGTTTCGTTAAATCTTTTTCGTTCCACAGCGATCCTGTTTTCTGTTCCTTCCAGTTGGTCCTGCAGCGCCAGGAAATTTTGGTTTGCTTTCAGGTCGGGATACTTTTCCATCACAACCATCAATCTTTGCAAAGCACCACCCAAAGTACTTTGAGCTTGCTGAAATTTCTGGAACATGGCAGGATCATTAAGAACCTGTTCGGAAATATTAAATGTGCCGCCAGCTTTTGATCTGGCTTCCGTAACTGCCTGAAAAGTCTCTTTTTCGTGAGCAGCATAACCTTTCACAGTATTCACTAAATTTGGAATCAGATCATATCTTCGCTGGTAAACGTTTTCCACCTGACTCCATTTTGCTTTCACACCCTCATCTAATGTTACCATCGAGTTGTAAGAATTTTTCAAATAAGAATAGATACTTATGATAATAATAACAACGATAACAATAGCTATGATGCATCCTTTCGGGATTTTTTTCTTCATAGTTTCTCCTTTTTTAATATTAATTTTATCCAATTGTCAGAAGCACAATTCCGCCAACTGTCATACATATTCCTAAAGCTGATTTGAAAGTTAGCGATTCTCCTCCAAACATAACACCCATCAAAGCACCAAAAAGTGGAGAAGTGAAAGCGATGGGCATTACCTTTCCCAGAGATGCTCCTTTAATGGCAATATAAAAACACAGCATTCCCATTGCACCGGCAACTATTCCGCCACCGATAATCATATATAAAAGAGCTTTCGAGCCTGCCTGAGTTACTGTTTTCCATTGCGGATAACTTATAAATGCTAAAATAATAAGTGCAACGAAAGTCCTGATAGTTATTCCCATCTGAGGAGAGAGCTTTCCCAGATGCAGTCCTTTTTTTTCAAAATATCCACCCACACCCCAGGCTATTGCTGTGAGTAATGCAAATAATTGCGGTTTCATTTTAATCCAATATGAAAGAAATTAATTTGTAAATAGATCAAAGATGTTTCCGAGCATACTGCTTGACGCTTTATAGATTTCAGTATATTTACAGTTTGTGCAAGTAACTGTCACAAATTTTTTACTTTGGACATCAAAAACTTTACTTAAAAATCCACCGGTTGCCCTGAATTCATCTGTTTCATATTGAGTATTTCCACATTTTGGGCATACATATTTTGAGTTATTCATTTCCATCTCTCCCAAAAAATATTCTATCGAGCTATTATATCAAATTAATTTCAATAAAATTTTTACCTCTTTTCCTGCAATTTTTTTTGCTAGTTCCCGGTCTGGAACAGCATCTCTTCTGTTTTGATAGAACGAAATTTTGTTTGAAACAGACATTGCTTTCTTCCTTCCAAAAACTTAATTAGCTAATTTTTAAAGCCTGTCAGCAGGATGTTCTCGAGCATTTTCAAAAAATCTATCTATAAAATCTCCTGATTATTTGCGAGCTGGTTGTTCTTAAAAAACTCATGGTTTGATGTTCTTAATACTGCTGTTTCCTGCGAGGACGTTCCTCTCTGGGTCTAGCTTCATTAACCTTGAGTGGTCTTCCGTTCATCTCTTTTCCATCAAGTTGCTTAATTGCTTCTTCACCTTCTGCTTTGTTGTCCATTTCAACAAATCCAAATCCTTTTGATCTGCCAGACTGTCTGTCTGTAATAATTCTAGCGGCTGACACAGAACCAAACTCAGCAAAAAGTTCCTCTAATTCTTTTTCAGTCAAATCATACGACACATTTCCTACATAAATGTTCATTATTTTCTTCTCCTTTAAATGCACCTGAAGTGCTTTGCATACTTATTTTTTTTCGCTATTATTCTGTCACGAGAATTCTCTCTTTTTCTTATTCTTTTTGGATTGTAAAGATAACTTAAACTTGTTAAGTCTTGAAGACTTCATAAATTTTTTGGACATTGGAGCAAATAGGAATTTATTTCAACAAATTTTCAAATAATGGTTTCAGGGGAGGAATATCGTTTTTAACTGTCTCCCAGATTGTAACTAAGTCTAAATCAAAATATCCGTGGATCATTTTATCTCTCATTCCAGCCATTTCTTTCCAGGGAATATTCTGATTATTTTCTTTAATTTCCTGTGATATTTTTTTAGATGCTTCTCCAATTATTTCCAGAGATCTGATAACAGCATTTATTGTTTTCTTATCATTGGTAAATTCATGAAAAGTTAAATCATCAACGAAATTTGAAATATCAATTATTGCTTCCAGAATATCTTCAAAATAATCCTGATAAGTTCTTTGGATCATATATAAATTACCTCTTTAAGAATGTGTTCAGCAATTCTTTTTTTCAAAGCATTTTTACTTACAAGATCAACTTTTTTTCCTAATATTTTTTCTAGATATTCCTGAAGTCTGAGAAAATGAAACAGTCCGATAGGTTTGCTGAATTCAACCAGCGCATCGAGGTCACTATCTTCAGATTGTTCTCCCCTTACGTAAGAACCAAAAATCCCTAAATTGCTGACAAAATATTTTCTGTTTAAATTAGCTTTATTGTCAGATAATATTAACTTTATCTTTTCAAAATCTTTCATAAAATTCACCTGCAAATGAAAAAAAAAGTTATTGCCATTTTGTCAATTTAATCTTACTT
Organism: Armatimonadota bacterium; assembly: GCA_013203665.1. Lineage (GTDB taxonomy): Bacteria > Cloacimonadota > Cloacimonadia > Cloacimonadales > TCS61 > JABMPU01. The sequence continues at coordinate 19,799 of JABMPU010000188.1, read as the reverse complement.
TGAGTAATTCTCATCCGAATAATTCGTGTAAATCCGCTTACCGAGTCGTAGTTTTAACGAAGATTGGTGAGCAACTAATTTTTCTTTATCCAGTTAACCAAACCTTTCGCTTCAAAGATCGCCATTAGTTCTTTTGGAAGTGGAGCAAATTTGAATTCTTTATCATTGATTTTCACAGATCCATTTTCCAAACTCACATCCACTTTGTCTCCAACTTTGTAAAAATCTACCACTCAGTTAACATGATGACAGAGATGAGGGGTAAACAAATTATTAATCTTCGAAAACTAAGCCTGGATAATTATATCCAGTAATTTTCTGAAGTTCAATTTTAGCTGAAAGTGGTTGTGCTTTCTCATTTTTGTCGTTCCAGTCTTCAAGGATTATCTCTATATCATCATTCCATTTAATTAAATTTGATTTCAACCATTCTACGACAATTTTTAATGGATAGATATTCTTTATATTAAATTCTTGTTCTAAAAAATCTATTAAATCTTGGTCTCCAGTGCTTATATTAAAGCCTTTTAGTTCAATAAGTTGAGCAGTTATCTGTTTGTCTACTTTACTCAATGAAAAGTATTTATTAGTGTTTTGATTCTTTTTATCTTCAGATATTAAATCGATGAAGTTATAATTTTGGGATATTTTCTTTTGATTAACCAAATTAGTGGATTTTACTTTGGAAGCATAATGTTTTCTCCAGGATACTTTTCTTTAAATCTCGTAGTACTAATAAACTCTTTTCGTACTTCATTTATCGTTTTGCAGCCATATTTAGAATCAATAAACATATCAGGAGCTATTCTGATAAGCATTAAAATGCTGCAAGTATCACAGATAATGTTCATTAAGATCTCTCTTTTGAAAGCATAACTAATTCATCTTTCACAGATTTCGCATCAAGTGAATTTCCTATGTCCAATAATTCACCAATTTTTCGAGATCCCAATATATCCAATTGCTCTAGCAATAAATCAACAAATAACGGACTCAACAACCGTAATATATTCACAAAAATTCTTGGATCAGTACTTTCAAATATTATTTCTCCAATAGTCTCAAATTCTTTTCTAAGGTTAATATCTGCAGCACTTATGTCCAATTTGAATTTTGGCTCTATCTCCTTTATGCGCTGTATTACACCATAACCGACATGACCTTTTTGAGAAGAGAACTGTTTAAGGATATTGACCTGTTGACTAACATTTCTTACATTTTTGATGTTAGCATAAATCAAATTAATGTAGCTGTCAGGAAATTGGATGTAACTTGCAACTTTATCACAAAATTTTTCTTCTTCAATACTATAATCCTGAGAATTATTTGCTTTATCTTTGATAGAATGAATCACTTCATGTAATATTGGAAAAATTAGATCTAAAATATTCGTTGTGTTATTAATAAATATGACTCGCTTTTTTGATATATCACAATTAAACGCGTATGATTTTATCTCATTAGGGAATTTTCTGAAAATCGCAAATACCCCCAATTTTTGTAGTAATTTAAAAGTTTGTTTATAATTAATTGGAGTATTATCATCGAGTGAAACTAATTTTCTTAGAGAATTAGCTAACTCTTTGGCATTGTCGTCAGATAAATTTTGATCTCGAAAGATTTGCAGTAATTGAGATTTATCATAATTTCGAAAAATACTTAGATATTCAGAAACTAGTTCATGGGATAATTTATTTGTTTCTTCAGTTTGTTTAGCAGTTCTTCTCATCCTATGTTGTGGAATTGTTATTAAATCTGTATGATTCACTAAGAACAATTCATTTGGATCTAGATTAAAGTATTTACAAATAGCAAGAATATGTGCTCCTTTCGGGATTTTCCCTTTTATCCATGCATTTATAGTAGGTCGAGTAACATTAATATCATGAGCTAATTTTGAATATGTTATGTTTTTTCCCTTGATCAGATCTTTAATTTTTTCTCCGCGCCAAATCATTCTCCCCTCCTTACAAAAATGTGAATTCAATTATCTATGAACAAATAAAAAAAACACCTTCCGGATGTAAAGAAATTTTTACAAATCTATGCAAACTACTACAGAAATACTAATTTCAGCATTGGCAATGTAAAAAAAGATTATTATGCAAAACAAAAAAACTCCCACATAATGCATGGGAACCAGTAATTCATTTGATTCAATTATTGAGAAAGAATGATTTTTAGTTTTCCCTTATCCAGTTCACCAGACCTTTGGCAGCGAAGATCGCCATTAATTCTTCAGGTAGCGGAGCAAATTTGAATTCTTTATCATTCACTTTGATAGTTCCATTTTCTAAACTAACATCTACTTTATCTCCTGCATTGTTAAAATCTACAACTTCCGGCATTACAATGATCGGTAATCCCTGATTTACGGACGAGCGATAGAAGATCCGGTTAACAGATTTCACAATAACAGCTTTCACTCCAGCATGAGCCAGTCCAACAGCCGGATGCTCACGAGAGCTTCCGCAACCAAAGTTTTCTCCAGCGATAATCACATCTCCAATCTGTACTTTTTTGGTGAAATTTTCATCGAAATCCACAAACAAATATGGCATGATAGCTTCCGGATCAGAGCTGAGAACCTGGTAAGTGAGATTTCCGGCAAACATCTGATCTGTGTTCAGATTATCCACATCGGAATAATTCCAGGTGCCGGCTTCTCGTCTATTATCATCAGGTTGAATATCAACAGTGGTGCTTTGTTCTTTTGGATATGGATATCTATCTGCAAAAGCTTTACCTCGAGGATCGGTGATCTCCCCTGCAATTGCACTCATAGCTACGCAGGCAGGAGAAGCCAGATAAATCTGAGCTTCTTTGTTTCCCATGCGTCCTTTAAAGTTACGATTTGCAGTAGAAATAACGGTGTAACCATCGGCAGGAATACCCTGACCGGTTCCTAAACACGGTCCGCATGAAACTGCCAGCACGCTGGCGCCTGCGTTCATTAGCTTAGTGGTTAAACCTTCTTCTATCATTTGCAGATATATCTCTTTGGAAGCAGGAATTACCAGAAGTTGGAATCCTTCTGCAATTTTTTCTCCTTCCAAAATTTCTGCAGCGATACGGATATCTTCTAATCGACCATTTGTGCAGGTTCCAATAAGACCCTGATTCAGTTTTGTTCCCTGCACTTCGGATATGGCTTTTACATTATCTACGTGATGCGGTGCTGCCACAAGCGGGAAGATCTCATCCAGATTTATTTCGATCTCTCGTTCATAAACCGCATCTTCATCTGCCCAAATACCATTCTTAACTTCCGAATGCTTTGACTTCGTCGAATCTTCGGAATGTTTATTCATAAAGTCTTCCAAAACTTCATCCGGTGGAAATACTGCGTTTTTTGCACCCATTTCAGAAGCTAGATTGGTAAGGGTCATACGCTGAGAAATAGAAAGAGTTTTCACACCTTCACCATGAAATTCGATACTCATATAATTAGCTCCGGCAGAACCGATCATTCCAATAATCCAAAGTGAAATATCTTTGGCGTAAACACCGGATTGAAGTTTTCCGTTTAATGTTATCTTCATCGATTCGGGAACTCTGAACCAGGTTTCTCCCCGTTTCCAGAGTCCAGCAGATTCAGTTCTATCGATACCTGCAGAAAGCGCATTAAAAGCACCGGCAGTACAAGTGTGGCTGTCACTACCAACGATGATCATGGCAGGTTTGGCATGATAACTCATCACCTGATGGCAGATGCCTTCTCCGACATCATGGAATTTTTTTATTCCCTGTTCATTCACAAAGTCGCGAATCGTTTGATATTGATTCGCTAGCTTGGCATTGGTGGGAGGAGCATTGTGATCGAGTACGACCAGAAGTTGATCGGCATCAAAAACTTTTTCTCCACCCATTTTATTGAATGTGTTTTTTATGCTGGCAGTGTTATCGTGTGTTAGAACGATATCAGGCTTACGAAAAACAATCGCTCCAACTTCCGCAGCTAGGATTTTTTCTACAAATGTTTTTCCCATAGTTCCTCCAATGAGAATAAAATTATCGAACTTGACTTGAATCGAAGTGCGAGTTAAGAACGATTTTGAACATTTAATTATTATTTCAAATGCTTCGTTCTTCGACAAGCTCCGGATGACACAAGCGAAGCATTTTTATCACTATTATTTCAACAAACCATCACGTAGATAAATTTCTTTCTGAACATCAAAGAATGGATTGATCTTGATAGATTTACCATTTTCTAAATTGGAAATTTTACCTGTTTCAAAATCAACTTTGATCTTATCTCGCTGCTTCAATTCAAGGTCAGAAATGCAGCAATAAGTAAGGATTGGGAAGCCGGCATTGATGGCATTTCTTTCATAAATTGCACCAAAAGATTCAGCGATAATGGCTTGAACTCCCAGAGCTTTGAAACAATCCACAGCCTGCTGACGGGAACTTCCTGCACCGAAGTTTTTGTTGGTAATAATAATATCTCCAGCTTCAGCTTTTTTAGCAAAATCTTCCCAGCCAGCCAGATTATCCAAGGCATATTGTCCCATTTCGTTGATGTCAGTAATAGTGAGATAACGATTATGGAAGATCATATCTGTATCGATATCATCTTTATCGATCAACCAAACTTTTCCTTCGATCACAGCAGGTTTTTGGGAAACTTCTTTATCTTTTTTGGAAACTTCTGATTTTTCCATTTTTCCTGAAGCTTTAAACTCTGCCGGTTTTTCAGGAATTCTATCGGGAGTTGTCACATAACCTGCAATAGTTGATGCTGCTACTTCTGCTGGGGAACCAAGAAAAACTTTTCCCTTTCCCTGTTTGCCCGCAAAGTTTCTGTTTCCGGTGCTTATGGTTACTTCTCCGGGTCCATTTTGCCCGATCTGTCCAGCGGCACAACCTGCACAACCTGCATTTCCGATTAATGCACCGGCACTTTTGAAGATATCAATTATTCCTTCTTTTAGACATTGATTCCAAACTTCATCCGTTGAAGGAACTATTTTCAGTATCACTCCGGGAGCTGTTTTTCTTCCTTTAAGGATTTTTGCAACTTCTCTCATATCTTCAATTCTTCCATTTGTACAACTTCCAATGAAGCCTGAATCTATTTTTGTTTGGAAGACTTCGTCGATGCTTACGGAATCATCAGGATGACCCGGGCGGGAAACCATTGGTATGAATTTGGAAATATCCAGTTCAAGTTTCTGATTGTAAACAGCATCTTTATCAGCTTCAACTTTAATTAGCTTCCTACCAGAACGGGTTTCGCAATATTCCATTACTTCATCCGAAGGAGTAATCAGCACAATTATTGCTCCCATCTCTGTTGCCATCGACGAGATTGTAATTCTTTCATCCAAACTGAGTTTCTCGACTTCTTCACCATACAATTCTACAGCATAACCCAAAAGCGTATTAGCACCATATTTGTTTAGAAGATTCAGTACAATATCTTTTGCGTAAATATTTTGGGGTCGAGTGCCCTTTAAAGTAAGTTTAATAGATTTGGGAACTTTGAACCAGCTTTTACCACTTGCCCAGGCAGCGGCTATATCCTGATCTCCCATTCCCTGTCCGAAAGCACCGATCGATCCCAGAATATTGGCGTGTGAATCTGTTGAAATAAAAGTGCAACCCGGTGTTGCCAACCCTTTATCTATAACGAGATGCGTTCCAATACCGGAATTTACATCATATACTTTTATTCCTTTTTCTCGTGCATACATCCGGCAAAATTGCTGAATCGTTGCATATTTTGGATCAGATGTTGTTGGATAGCAGTCAAATGTGAAAAACGTTTTGCTGATATCATCAACTTCCAGTCCGTTATTTATTAGATTTTTTACTACATTTGGTCCACCAAAATCTCTGGCGGCACGTACGTCGATCTCAATATCAATGATCTCACCCGGAACTACCACATCTTTTACAGAGTGATTTGCCAGGATCTTTTCAATCATAGTTAAGCCCATTATTTTCTCCTTATTATTCCTGTCATTCTGAGGTATCTTATAGCTTTACATACGAAGAATCTCATGAAATTTCTTTCAGCTTTACTTCTAAAAAGTAATCGAGATTCTTCCTTTGAACAATGTGCAAGAAACGTCAGAAAGACATAATTACTTTACATCACACTTTCAATCGTTCTTTAAATGGCAGAAAGGTCATAAAATCAGCGTGATGAACCAGATATGCTTCCGTTGTTCTTTTTACCATATTTCCTTCACCGGCATGAGTAGCAATGATGTGACAAACTTCTGCCGGACAACCAAATTCTTCTGCCAGAGATACACCGCTGAATGGATGACGCAGGTATTTACCGTAAGTTCCCTGTACAGCTTTGCCGTTCTCATCTAAAACATATTCTAGCAATTTACCAACATCAGCCAGAATAGCACCCGCAATAAGAACATCCATATTCACAGGAAGCTCACCATGATAGAATTCATTACACTTATCACCAGCAGCTTTGGCAATATGCACAACGCTGCGTTTGTGATCCATGAAAGTAACTTTCAGGTCTGGTCCGCACAGAAGTGTGAAAGGAATGTTCTGCAAATCGTTTGCGGTGAGTACGCTTCTTTGTAGAGCTGCTTCCCAGGTTTTGGAAACTTTCTCTCTTAAATCATCATCTTTGATCCAGGCGATTTCAGGCCAGAGTTCCTTTATTTGCATTTTTCTCTCCTTATTATATTTCCAAGTTGGGGCTTGTAAACAAGGTATAATTTTGAAGCTTGAAAACCAAAAATACATTTCTCGTATCCAAGCCCCAGCTTGGATACGCTATTAAAATATTTCCTATAATGCCGCTATAATTGCATCTGTCATTTCAGATGTCGAAGCAGCACCATTATCCAGTACTTCCTGGCAACCACGCATTTTCTGCATGTCATAAGCACGAACTTTACCTTCTTCCACAACTGTGGCAATTGCTTTGCGGATACGGGCAGCTTTTTCTACTTCACCAATGTGATCGAGCATCATGCAGGCACTCATGATCATGGCGATTGGATTCACGATGGAAGGGTTCAGTTCTTCATATTTGGGAGCAGAACCATGAGTTGGTTCGAAGATAGCTACTTCTTCTCCGATATTGGCACTACAGGCAAAACCAAGGCCACCAATAAGCCCGGCAAATCCGTCCGAAACAATATCACCGAACATATTTCCGGCAATGATAATTCCGTATTTTTCAGGATCTTTGGTCAACCACATCATTTGAGCATCGATGTTTGTGTAATTGAACCAGATGTCTTCATATTCTTTTTCCATTTCCCGACAGATAGCCAGCAGCATTCCAGAAGTTTCTCTGATCACGTTTGGTTTTTCGCAAAGTGTTACCCTTTCATAACCGAATTTTTTAGCATATTCAAAAGCTGCACGGCAGATTCTTTCTGAGAACTTCTTAGTGAAAATTCGAGTAGAAACAGCTACTTCCTCTTTTGGGCTCCAACCGAAGTTCTTGGCAAATTTTGGATGTGTCATCAATGCATCATAAACCTGATCCGGTGGATCTGTCCATTCCACACCACCATAAAGACCCTCAGTATTTTGACGGAAAACAACCACATTCACTTCCGGTTCTTCGATCGTGTCATTTGGACCTTTACGAATGAAGTTAAGCGGATTTCCTTTGAATGAAATACAAGGACGCTGGCAGATATCCAAAGTAAAATGCTGACGTAATCCCACGATGGGACTGTAATAGACATAACATTTTCCTTCCAGTTTCGGATCGAGTTCTTTGGCAGCCTCGCTTTTTGGTTTGGAAGTAATTGCTCCAAAAAGAGCGATTTTATGTTCTTCCAAAATATCTAAAGTTCTCTGTGGTAGTGGATTTCCTTCGTTACACCAGAATTCCCAGCCGATATCTGCATGCACATAATCGGCTTCAAATCCCACAGCATTCAATACGCGGATCGCTTCGGGTAATACTGTTTTGCCAATACCATCTCCCGGCATTGTTACGATCGTTCTTTTTCTCATCTAATTTCTCCTGTTTTTTTCGTTTTTATTTTAATAATATCATTTTTTGTGATGCTATATCTTTTCCATCAATTTTCAATTTATAAAAATATATTCCTGTTGAAACAGGTTTGTTATTTTGATTAGTTCCATTCCATATTATTAAAGATTGATTATCGAGTATTGAATATTGTTTGATTTTCTGACCCTTAATATTATAAATTACTAATTCGGTGTCTTCGGTGACTTCGGTGGTTAATGAGAAACTTATTATTGTTTCGGGATTGAAGGGATTGGGATAATTTTGAAACAGTTGAACACTGGAACTTACAATTTCCTCATATGTCGAATTTATTCCATTATTGAAGTAAACTATCATTGAGTCGACAGTTGTATTTAAAGAAGCATCACGAGCAGTTACTTTCAGCCAGTAAGCACCGTCAAGAAAATCAGTTGAATCAAATATTTCGGCTTCATCTTCTTCAGTGATGAGCGAATCACCATTGGAATTTGTAATGATATGATAATATTCTCGTTCATCATAATTTCCAATGGAATAGCAGGTTGCATCGCGGGAATAGATAGTGTTTAGAACGATATCAGTCCAATAATTAGAAAAATATGTGTCGATCGGCATATCATAAGCAAAAGAGAATTGTTCATAAACCGTGGAATCGGGAACACCTGCTGGATGAAGCGAGAAACTGATATCCCAGATATCTATCCGCCAATCTGAATTTTCAATATCATGGCATTTTGCAATAATATCAAATTCACCTGATAAATCAAGTGGCTCAAGATAGTCACCATTGATATCACGAAAAGCAAAAAGATTGAATTCTTGGGCATTTTCAAAAATTGGAGGGATTGTATCCTGGATATTTGTTACATCGATGTGTGGATTATCAATCGTCCACCAAGTTCCAAACCATTGAGTTCCTTCATCTTGCAGTCTGGCAAAATGGATATGGGTAAAATCATACCAGCCCCAGGGATAAAGCGTTCCCAGCAGATCACCTGCCGAAACGCTATCTCCAACTGTATGAACAATCGAATCTTCGTTCAGATGAGCATAAAGATAACCTTCTGTTTCTGTGGAAACATCTTCGTTGGCAATTGCAACTCGCCAATATGGATCACCACCGGTGGTAAGAACAGCTTTCACAAAACCATCATGAACTGCGTAAACTTCCTGATAATCCTCTCCCAGAAAATCGACTCCGGGATGAAGATATGGATTGTAACCATACTGCTGTATCTCACCATAACTGTTCCCGACAGGAAAGGGGTAATTCGGTGCACCATAATTGAGAGGAGCAAGTATCAGTTCATGAGTTCGGTTTAAATTCCTGTTTAGAACTTTTTCATCCAACTTTTTGATATTTATGAAATCATTCGTTTTATACAAGTTAAAAAAAATATCTTTATTCTCTCTGATCTTCTCAACAAAGTAAAGCGAATTATCAATGACTTCAGCAATAAAGAAATTTCCGTTGAACGAATGATTTTTTTCCAATTTATCATCAATCTGATAAACAGAATCTTCTGTGAATATCAATGGAATATTATTATAAAAAAGCACTTTTTGAATTTTCGAGTCGAAAGGAGTGGAACGACGCCAACTCGAGTTTTCAGAATCATTCTCGACTCGATGCATACTTTCGATTCGAAAAAATATACCTTTGAAATGGATTCTTTCTTTATCATCAATAAATATCGGATTTCCATAATTATCAATATCAAAGATTATTGAACGTTCAAATTGTTCTATTTGAAAAGTAGAATTATCAAGAACCTGCAAATGATTTCCATTAAAGAAAGCAGAGTATTTCTTGTTTTCGGAAGTTGTAAGATTTATCACTTTTTTAAAGGTTTTTTCAAATTTCAGATTTCCGTTTTTGTTATAAATCCTCAGCCAAGTGGGAACGTTTTCTTCGATTGTAATCAGTGTCAGATAACCGTTTTCAATTTCAAAAAGAGAATTCCCGATCAGAGTATTTCCGTCAATATCGATGTAATATTCTCCGTTCTCAATGTAATATTTTGCTGTTAAAAGGATCTGTTTGGAATCCTGAATATGACCATATTTGTTAAGTGTTACGTTTGCAAAAAGAATAGTGTTACAAAGGACCAGAAAAGCCAATAGCATTTTTTTCATTTATTTTCTCCATTGTTAAAGTTAGTTCCTACATTCAGAACAATTACACAACATTTTAAATTTTACAAAATCGCATCCAGTTCTACTTTTTCATTTTTACCAATTTAGTACTGGTAAAACTTCCCGAATCTTATTTTTGAGAATATCTTTGGAGGAAGCTTTGTGAAGTGAAGCTATTTGCAAGGTTTTTTCTTTGTGCTTCTTCGTGGCTAATTATTCTTTCACCTGCTTCACCACATCGATCACAGTTCCGTCTACCCATTTGATGGCAGCTATAATCTTTTCTTCGAATTCTACAGCTTTTGGTTTGCCGCAGATTCTTTCCGCTTCTTCCTTTAATTCATGAATTGTTTTAATAGGAAGTTTGGAATTCTTCATTTTGTCTATTAGATCTTTCCTGAGTGGATTAATAGCAATTCCCCGCTCTGTTACGATTATATCAATTAATTCTCCCGGACCGCAAATTGTAGTTACTTCACCACGAATGACCGGTATTCTATCCCTGAATAAAGGAATAGGAAGGATCACGTTCTTTCCAAATAAACAATTCTGCCAGCCACCGATTCCATGAAGTAAATATCCATCGGAATGAGTTACAACATTGGTATTGAAATTCACATCAACTTCAGTAGCACCGAGAATTACAATATCTAATATACCAGCGAAATTTCCCTTTCCATGATAATTATAACTCGTGAATGGACTTGTGTTTACGTGTCTTGGATTATCCCTCATCGAGCGAACACCATCGAGGTCGAATGTCTGTCCATCCAAAATGTATTCGACCAATCCTTCTTCCAGCATATCGACCAGGTATTTATTACTTCCACCTCTGGCGAATCTTGCTTTGATTCCCTTTTTTCGCATGATCTCACCAAAGAAAACACCAATAGAAAGAGCAGTTCCTCCGGCGCCAGCCTGAAAGGAAAAACCGTCTTTAATAAGACCTGCTTCATCACAGAATTGAGCTGTCATTTCCGCAATAAGAAGTCTATCCGGACTTTTGGTTATCTGCGTGGTTCCCGAAACGATCTTTTCCGGAATCCCTATCTGACCCATCTGTACAACATAATCCACATAATTGCCATGTATCTGCCAGGGAATGCAGGGAAAATCTATCAGGTTATCTGTAACAACAATAACTTTGTCTGCATATTGAGAATCCGCCAGCGCAAAACCCAGAAGTCCACAGGCAGAAGGACCTTCCACGCCGTTTGCATTTCCAAAGGGATCAGCAGTGGGAGCAGCAATAACGGCAATATCAATAGCAACATCTCCATCCTGAACAGCCTGATATCGTCCACCGTGAGAACGGAGAACACTAACGCCTTTCATTTTTCCCTGAGATGCAAAACGACCCAACGGACCGTTCATACTTCCTTCGATGTGATGGATCGTGCCGTCTTCCAATTGTTCGATGATAGGTTCCTGGCAAGGGAAAGAAGCAGAAGGATACCAGACAAGGTCTTTTATGCCCATTTCCTGAGCTATCTTGAAAATCTCTACAGCTATCAAATCACCATTTCGGAAGTGATGATGAGTGGAAATAGTCATTCCATCCTTGATGCCGGCTTTTATTAGAGCTTCTTTCAGATTTGGGACCAGTTTATTCCCATCCAGAGGATAGTCTGCACAGGTGGAAATATTAGGTGCAAATTTCCTGCCGGTTGGTTTGTATTTTCCCACTCCTTGAAAAGGAATTACGGATTTACCATTTATAGTTTCGGGAATTTTTCTACCGACTGCGTTTTCATTGAATTTCATATTATTTCCTTTGATGAGTAATCAAATCAATTTTAAAATTTCAGGTTTTGTTTTAGGAATATCATCTGTAACTATTTTCCAAATAATGTTCAAATCTATTCCAAAATATTCGCGAATCATAATATTTCGCAAACCAATCATATTTCTCCAGGGAATGCGAGCATTAGCTTCCCTGAAATCATCTTCCAAATATCTTGCTGCTTCTCCGATGATTTCAAGATTTCGGACAACAGCATCAATTATCATATCATTATTAGAAAATTCTTCAAAAGAAGTATTATAAATATATTTTTCTATTTTATTAATTGAAGAAATTATATCCTCAAGGAAAATTTTATTGTTCTTCATATCAGCACCATCTCTTTGAGAATAGCATCACGCAGAGAAGCTTTTAATGCAGGTTCTGTAATTAAATCTACTTTTCTGTTAAACAGTTTTTCAAAGAAATCTTTAAGCTCAATAAATTCCCATCCTATAGGTTCTGAAAACTTTACAAGCAGATCAATATCACTTTTTGGTGTTTCATTTCCTGTTGCATAAGAGCCGAAACATCCTATTTGAGAAATATGATATTTTTTAGATAAAAAATCTCTTTGAGTAGAAATTATTTCTCTTATTTGATTCAAGCCTGTCATCTTTCCTCACTTTTTTAGTTTATTTTTTGATGTTTCTCTCTCCAATTTTCATCTAATATCCCGACTTCTATTGCTTGCTCAATTGTTTTCTGTGCTCTTTTCACAACAGGTGGATCGATCATCTTGGAACCGAGAGAAACCACTCCGAGACCTTTTTCCGTGGCAACGTGGAATGCATTTACGATATTCTTTGCTTTATCTATTTCTTTTTCATTCGGGGCAAAATTCTCATGAATAACTTTTATCTGACGAGGATGAATACAGCCCATTCCGTCAAAACCGAGAGATTTGGATTCCAGCACATTTTGTTTGAGACCTTCCATATCCGATACATCGGAAAATACCGAATCAATCGGTTGAATTTCTGCTGCTGTTGCTGCATTCACGATTTGACTTCGAGCAAAGAAAGTTTCTTTTCCTTCTTTTGTCCGCTGCGTTCCGAGGTCTGCTGTATAATCTTCAAGCCCGATAGCAAGTGCAACCACATTTTCAGCAGCAGTTGCAATTTCATACGCTTTTAGAACTCCAAGAGCACTTTCTATTATTGGCATCAAGTAAATTGGATTTTCGATTTTTCTTTTCTTTATAATATTATTGATCCTCTCATTGACCTGTTTTATTTGCTCTGCACTTTCACATTTTGGTACGAGAATCAAATTCACATTATGTGGAACGATGTATTCAAGATCATCCAATCCTTTTGGAACCTGATTTATTCGAACCATCCGTTCTGCACCATAAAAATCAACAGAGCGAAGTGCGTTCCTGACTAAAATTGTTGCTTCAAATTTTTTGGCAGGAGCCACGGAATCTTCCAAGTCGAGAATAATTCCATCCGGTTTGTGAATTCCGGCATTCAAAGCAAGTTTAGGTGTATTTCCCGGAAGATAAAGCCGTGAACGGCGATAAGAATCTTTCTTTGTTTTATACTTATTTTGCGGAAGCATTTCCAATAAAAATTCTTTGTCGATTTTGATGCACATCTTTATAGCAGCTTCGATACGAGCAGCCAGGATATAATCCAAAGCTCCGCTATCTTCGATTTTAATTTTGCAATTCTTAATACCGAAAAATTCTAATTCTTTTTTGCAGAGATCGATAATAGAATCTCCGAAAAGAGTTTTTACTTTGCTTTGAAGATCGATATTTATTCCACCGGATTTTGTTATTTCTAAAGTTACAAAGCAATCCGAACGGATGGATTTTCCTTTATTTCCGGCTGTAGTTGTTTTTGCCATAAAATCTCCTTTTTGTTGTGGAGTGCATTAGCCTTGAAAAGGCTTCTGTCAAAGATTCTTCTTGTTTAGCCATTTCAAGGTTTCTTTCATAGATATTTTTCGTTTTTCAAATCCTGAAAGAGTCAAATGCAAGAATGTTTGAAAGAGACTTTTTGAGGATTTTTCATGCTGAACCTATTTCTTACATAACCATTGCTAAGGTTGACAATCGAAGAATTTCTCTGAATAAAACCATTCGCAAGGTCTTATATATCCAATTTTCTTAGCGATCCTTCGTGTTCTTTGTGGCTAAATATTTTCTTAGATATTTATATTCCGGCTGTAATTTCCCTCGATGAGCAATACACGCTTTCTTAATTTCTACAGGAAGATTGGATTCTGCAACAGGCTTGCTGTGATCATTAAGAAGCATTTTTTCCATAAATGGCATCAATGATTTGGAAAAATAATCTGAAGCTTCTTTAGAAAATTCACATGGTAGATTATCAACCGCCATATCTGCAAAACCTTCTCCAATAAAACCATAAGTAATCTCTCCGGTTTTTGCATTGAAAATGAAAACCGGATTATTGGGTGCTGTACATTTTGCAGTAGCTTGAACAGAACCGTTTATATCACAACTGATATCTCCTATTATTATCAATTTCGGATTTTGTCCCTGCATCTTTTCCAAAACTGACTTCGGCAGAAAAACAGGACATTCGGGAGTCCAGTAAATTGCATTCATATACACGCTGCAATACGGTAGATACTGTTCCAATCGGGATTTATAAGCCGAGTTATTTTCAAAATAATCCTGTAAAGAAAATTCTCCGCTGTCTTTCCTTTCTACTAAATGTTCTTCCTTAAAAACAGATAGATAAATTTTATTGTTCTCGTAATTTTGGGAATGCTCCGCTAGTTTATCCGGAAGGATTTCTACGATTGGTAGAGCAGCAAGAATTTCCTGACAACCGGTAGCTGCATGTCCGTAACCCAGCAGGAAAATATTCAACGGAGTTATCTCTTTGGGAAGTCCATTTTCTTCAATTTCTTTTCCGATAATTTTAAGATGTTCGATAGCATCCTGAACAGATTCGTATTGATGAGATTGTTTAATTTTTAAGAAAGGAGTATCCAAACCATGATGTTGTTTCAATCTCTGACCAAGACCGTACAAAGTATCAACCATACCTGCATTACCTGCATATTTTCCAAAAAAAACTAATCTTCTACCTTTTGAATCCTTTATCAATTCATAATCGAGAAGTGAACTTTTTGTATCTAAAAACTTTTGTAGAAGCGGCATATTGTAATCCTGTCCTTTTATGGTGTGAGAAAAGAACAGATGCGGTTTCCCGGGAATGATTTCATCAATCGGAATTTCTTTTACACCAATTATAAAGTCGCATCGGGAAAGATCTTCGCTTAGTTTTGCTCCGACTGATATATATTCTTCATCTTTGTAAATTCGAATATCCGATGGTTGAACGATTACTTCAAAACCTTTTTGGATAAGTTTTTTAACTGCAGAAGGATTGAGCGGAACGCGGCGTTCCCATTTATTTTTTGTTTCTTTTACGATACCGAGAGTTTTCAATATTTCTCCTTTTCAGCCACAGACTCTCACCTGTCTTCGTTTCACTACGCCACGGCAGGCTGACAAACACAGACTTTTACCGCTGATTTTCGCAGGTTTAACTAATTTAGCCTGACTCCGTTTTGCGGATACCATTGAGAAGGTCTTTCCCTTCGTGTTTCTTCGCGTTCTTAGTGGCTAATTCTCCCTAATAAAATCTTTCCACAACTTTGATATCCAGGTTCTCCAGTTCTTGCAGAACAAGATTATAAATATCGGGAAGTATTGGCATGTAAACACCGGTAAGTTTGATCTTTCCTTCCAATATCATATGCACACCGATAGCTGCAGGAAGAGAAACGGTTCTTGCCATCGAGCTATCACCGTTTGGAATTCCGTAATCTATCATCGTGGAAGTAATCTTCTGGGTTTTATTCGGGTATTCGGCAATGAACTGATGATGAAGAACCAGCAGGTCACGCTCACCTTCTTCGTAAGACATTTTATCCAGCATAATTGCAGTGAGCACATCAACTGCTCCACCCTTCTTAATAGGAACGGGTGTATCATCAAAGAAACCGAGCCATTCAAATTTCTTTAGGATAACGCTTTCTTCGGGGAGATCGTATTTCTCCATTAGAAGCATTTTCAGGCAATTGTCTTTGTCTGTTTTGAGCATCTTTTCCAGGATAAATTCCTTAACCGTTCCTTCCAGATTTTCAAAGATTTCATTTTCTTTATAGAAGCCCATTTGAGACATAATGTACCAGGTATCACAATGACTGATATTGCGGAAGGTTCCACGATACATTGTTTTCAGGTGTTTCAAACCATAAAGTTCTACGTAACCCATCGAATCTCTGTTTGGATATGCCTCAAAAGTTCCAGCACCTTCCACATTCACAAACCAGTAATTCTTAAAAAGGTCTTTGCCTTCAACTTCGCAAATTTTTCCATCTTTCATAAAACGGGCGTCGTTCCCAGCAGCTTTCAGCACACCCTTGGGAGACCATGAAAATTTATAACCAAAAGGATTTGTATTAACTTCCGGAGCCGGAAGTCCACCGCAATAGCTCATAAAGCTGACTATCTTGCCACCTTCATTTTCTACATGGTGGAATATCTTCATAGCGCTCATATGGTCGATCCCGGGATCAACTCCGATCTCATTCAAAATGATAATTCCGGCATCTTTTGCGGCGTCATCCAATTCTTTCATAGCAGGACTGATGTAGGAAGTGGTAACCATGTGTTTCCCATATTTGATACATTTTCTGGCAATCTCGGGATGCATTTCGGGAGGTAATAAGCTAACTGTCAAATCACATCTTTCAATTAATTTTTCTACCTGAATTTCATTTTGTATATCAACTTGAACAGCTTTAACATTCTGGTGTAGTTTAGCCAGCGCTTGGGCTTTTTCCAATACGATGTCTGTAACGGTGATATCGTATTTATGGTTTGCGAGGTAATCAACCATCGGTTTAGTAACTAAACCGGCACCAAAAATTACAACTTTTTTAGCCATTAAAATTCTTCCATCTTTATTAAATTTTGGAAGTCAAATTGGAAATTTAAAAAAACGTGTCAACCTTAATAAGCTGACACGTTTAAATAATTTTTTTATTAATAAAAGCTACTATTATTTTTCTTCTTTCTTATACAAAATAAAGGAATAGAGAACCGGATATAGTACTAATGACATAAATAGAACGAACATGATGATATTTGCTACACTACTATTTCCCAAAATCGCTGTGATTAAGATCATTAAAAGACCGGCAATTACAAAATTGGTTCCGCCCAATCTATGCGTTTTTCTCCATACTTCTTCGGATGATAAAGTCCACGGAGTGCGGATACCGGCAAAAAAACTGGAAGGAATTTTTGGTAAAAGATTTCCCAGCATAATGAACATCAATCCAATAAGATAAAAGATCATATTCCCGCTTGGATTCAAAATTTCTTTTGCCAGCAGGATCATGTAAATATGAATCCCAGCAAAGAAAAATATGATGATCATTGCCAAACTGGGAATTACTTTTTCAAATCTTTCCTGTGCGTTCTTATAGCGCACGGAAATGTGGGGGAGTGCTATCATTAAAAGCAACATTGCCAGATTAACCCCTGGAAACAAAAGCACTCCTGTCCATTTGTCATAATATCCATCGATCTCGCCCTTTATGTTCCAATGACAGGGAATTCTTGCATCTTCCGATAAAGATAATCCCAGATATAAAGACGCAATTATTTGAATGATAATTATTATAAAACACCATTTGAATTTACTCATTTTCGCTCCTTTAACTCATCCCCTAATCCCTTCTCTTGAAAAAAGAAGGGGAATTTTTTAAAGGAAGTAAATTATCGATTTCCTTAATTTTCCTTCTTTTTTCAAGAGAGGGTCAGGTAGAGTTATTTTATTTTTTTTCATTGTTCGTTTTGCCTGCCGTGGCGTAATGCAATGAAGACAGGTTCGTTGCTAATTCTTATCATTTTACAATCTCCATAAAGTATGAAATTACATCTTCCAAAATCGATGAATTTAAAAAGTAGGTTATGAACTGTCCTTTTTTCTCTGAACTTATCAGGTCTGCATTTTTCAGGATCTTCAGGTGCTCACTTATCGAAGGTTTGGAAATATTGAAATTATCTGCAATTTCACCAGCAGTCATATCCTTCTTTCTGAGAAGAATTATTATTTTCCGTCTGTTCGCATCCGAAAGTGCTTTGAAAACTTTGTCATTTAACATAAACTTCTTCCTCCATTCAGGAAGCATTTAGTCTATTGCCTAAATATCTAAATACGATTTATATGTCAAATCTTTTTTTTATCTTTTATGATTAATATTTGTAGATACTTCCACCGATAAATTCTCTCAGAACCGAATCCGAAGGAATAGGGGAGTCATCATCAACTGGTTCAACTTCGTTGAGAATTTTCAGCACTCTAACGGCACGCAAAAAAGCATCTTCATGCAAGGGATCATCTTTATATTTGGTTACCCAATTCTTAAAATTCTGCAAAAGTTTGTGTTTATAAAGCGGAAGTTCATAAGGCATTCCACTATTGATAATATAATCTGCAGTTCCAATGTTCGGAATGATATTGCGAAGCTCACTTGCCCGCACATAATGCCAGTGAAGAAGTGTTTGTTCAGGGTTGTAGGCTCTATAGGATGCATCTCTTAACATGCGTCGAATCATTCGCAGATCGGTCCAGCGGATAAATTGTCCATCAGAATTCTTCATCTGCAATAAAGATTCAAGATATAATTTGAATTTCACATCATCGGAAATTCCTTTTGTCATAGCAGGAAAAAGACCATGAAGACTATCGATGAGCAATATCTCATTTTCTTCTAACTTCATAGGAGTTTGATTCAATTTCCTGGTTCCAGTCTTAAAATCATAAAAAGGAATTAACACCTGCTCTCCATTGCAAAGTCGTTTCAAATGTTCATTTATAAGTTTCAGATCAAGTGCCTGCGGAGTTTCAAAATCATAATCACCAAACTCATCTTTGGGATGCATAGCCAGATCAAAGAAATAGTTATCAATATTCAAGGGCTTGAATTTTAAATCTTTTTCAGATAAATGTTGTTCCAGTTTGATGGTAGTGGTTGTTTTGCCGGAAGAGGAAGGTCCACTTATAATCACCATTTTCAGGTTGTCACCTTTTTCTGAAATCAATTCGGCAGCAGTATTAATATTAGCTGCATAAAACGACTCCGATTCATTTACAATTGCCGGGAATTCTTCTTTTCTTATTCTTCTATTCAGAGCTTCGATGGTGTGAACATTCTTTGATACAGCCCAATCCAGAATCCGCCAGATCTTTGGCCAGGGAATGTTTTCGGATGGATGAGATGAGCGTTTAAATCTCTCTCTCCGTTTACGATTTCTTTCATTTCTATAAAGAATATAAGCTTTTGCAACTTGCGAGTGACCATTTTTTATTAAAACCTTTTCCACGAAATCTTGAATTTCTTCAATATTTGGGATATAATTTTCCGGAGCGGGTTTTTCTAAAAATTCTACAACTTCTTTTGCTAATTTTTCAGCAGTATTTTTATCACGTCCGCCCAAAGATACAGCAGCTCTGTAAATAGCGTTCATTATCCTTTCAGGTTTGAAGGGCACTTTTGAACCGCTTCTTTTGATAATAAATTTTATTTTGCTCATTGGAATCCCTTCAGTCCTTTCCCACAATTTTTACCTCACACTTCGTTGCGAGTCAAGTCTTGTTTTTCGGACTTGCCACAAAAACGGTGCTTGGTGTACTACTCAAAATTACAAATGGTATTAACTGCATAATTAAGCAAGAAAAAAATATTTGACAAATAAAAAATAATTTTGACTTTCGACTTTGGAAGGCATGAAAGAGTTAATATCGAAAATAAAAAAATGAAATCTTACTATCGCAATTTTGTGATATACTGTTTAAAACCGCAGTATATGAAATTTTAAGCAGTCTAATATATATTAGGCACTCGCGCTGTGATGAG
>JABMPU010000187.1 GCA_013203665.1 Armatimonadota bacterium | reverse complement strand
GGGTTAATCATATACTGAATATTGAATTAACCCACAACTTCAGTTGTGGGAATAATCAAACCCACATATAAAAATTTCAACCATTTTAATGGTTTCTGAAATTTCAACTAATTATGCAGAACTCATTTTATACATAAGAGGTTAAAATGTCATATTTTTGGGAGACTATTGGATATAACTACTTATAATAAGGTAAATTACGGCTCGTTATTTTTTAGTATCCACATTACTACTCGGAAAAGATTAGGCAACAACTAAACCATACTTTGGTAGTAACGTTCTTAAAACAAAATTTCGATGAACGGATGCTGCTTGATAAAACCTATAAACATTTTTATTTAAGGCTATCCTCGAGTAATTTTTCTTGTCCAAAGAGTTTCTTTGATTATGCCAAATATTTTCATCGTACTTAGGTATTTCTTCACCTACGTTCTGAGACAATTTTCCTTTAGTTACTGCATTCTTCCAGGCTAGAATCCTATCTTCTTTATTCGCTTGAGTTAAAATGATTTCTTTTACTTCACTTTTGATTGAGGAAAATTGTGTATAGGAACTTTCAGCATATTTGAAGTTATTCTCCGTAAACTTTCTGAACATTTTATGAAGTGCTTCACATCCTTTTAAAAATGTTACCGGATTTTTCCTTAATCCGCTATTTCGTTTGGGTTCTTCATATTCGAAATTCCATACAAGATAGGGACGATCAGGATAAGTAGCGACGGCTCCATGACCGAGAGCTCCGGAAGCAACCTCAATTACTGAAGATTTTATATTAGTCAGCAATCCTGTCTCACTTTTGTACTTTTTTCGGAATTCTTTTTCTTTTTCTGTTATATATTCATTGATTCTAGGTTTAAGAGGTTGGAACTCAATACTACTATTTATGATCTTATTCTTTCTTGAACTGACTCCTGAAAAGCCGTAATGAGCAAAAGTGTCAGCATAGACATGAGCAGTTATTCCTAAAAGTTCCAAAGCATAATCCTTATCAGAATGAGAAAGGTTATGTTCAATCATTTCTCTAGCAATTATACTATTCTTTCTACATATCAATCTTTTCGTAAAACTGCTACCCTCATTTCCTGGTAAAAAATGAAAAGGTACCCAAACTTGTCTCTGATCGTTTTCATCTAGATTTTTTCCATCGAAAGCATGATGAGCTGTTGCTTCTGCATTAATCTTTCCAGCATCTTTAAAATTTACTTCTTGCTTTCCTGCATTGTCATCAACAAATTGAGCAGCATAAGCTATTATCAAGGCTGCGTCAGATTTGATTCCTGCTGCTCTTGCCATTACATAAGTTCCATAATAATGCATGTCTAATTGCATAAATACCTCCAATTATTTCATTAAAATCATTTTACTTATTGCCTTTGAATTTCCATTAATTTTTATCTGATAAAGATAAACACCACTTCCAACTGAGTGGTTATTTGCATCAGTTCCGTTCCAGATAATTTGATGATTTGAATATTTGTTGATTTGGTGATTTGAGAAAGTTCTCACTTTTTGCCCTTTGATGTTATAAATGATTATTTCGGTGTCTTCAGTGTTTTCGGTGTTGAATTGAATCGTTGTTGTAGGGTTGAATGGGTTGGGGTAGTTTCGTAAATCGTATCCATAAGATACAATAGGCAATTCAAAATTATCAACATCAGTATAATCACAGGCATACTCGATGATATTGTATCTTCCAACTGCATATAGTTTATTAAGTTCCGGTACAAAAATATTATTATAAACTTCTACTCCAAAATCATAGTTACAGACTTCTTCTATCACATCATTCTGCCAGGTATAATATCCAATTTCTCCGCTGTAACTTTTACTTCCTGTTAATAAATCGTCGTGTAATTTAAAAAATCTATCTGAAGTAATAGTATCTAACAATTCAAATTGATCTGGAAAATTATAATTGCACAGTCGTATTGTCATGCCGGGATAATTTCCTTTGTAAAATAGAACTTTATCATCTGAGAGTAGATACATTGAGCCTTGTTCAACTCCAAAAATATTCATACTGAAATTTGCTACTTCATCAAAAGGTGGTTGGGATTCTAAAATACTTACAAAATTATTGTCACCCACTTCATATTGTATGTATAGATAATCTAAATCAAACTGGGTTGTTTGCTGCAATAAATATGGTTTAATTCCTAAAATAAAATTTCCAATTTCATTTAGAGAATAATCCGGTAATATTTCATATATTTTTATCGTTCCCGGATTATAGCCCATAAGAATTAAATAATCATTTTTCAGATTAACAGATCTATAATTTGTTGTACCCAAAGATATTTCATTTGCCAATGTAATCACATTCTCATTATAATGATAAATTTTTAAATAATCTTCAGATAAACTTTCCATTGAAAGATAACATAAAAGAGTATCATTATGAGTAAAAGAACTAAAACCATACGGAGATTCGTCCAATTCATGCACCACAGGTTCATCTTCAGTTACATTAAAATAATTTGCTTCTCTAACACCTATTTTTCGACAAAGAATATACGGATGAAAATACTCATAAAATATTGAAAAAAAACCACCACTACCATACTCACCAAGTATTTCAATATCCGGAAGATAGGTTGCATCGATATGATAAATATTACTTTCGCTTCCGGAAAAGTAAATATCATTATCAACCAAAATCAATGGACCTTTGGATGTTGAAGCTTGTTCAAAATCTTGTATAACACTTACCAGTTGCGGTTCATTAATATTTGTAATATCATAAATCCATAGAGTACTTTCTTGATTGGTAAAAATGATATAATTTTCATAGAATATCATATTCGTAAGAAAATTGACTGAAGGTATATTGGGTATATTATGAATTGTTGTTATAATAGATGGATCTTCTAAATCTGATATATCTATTATTAAAATTTCTCTATTCCTCAGAATAAATAAGTTGGAATCCCTGAAATGATAGGATAAATTTTGCTGATATTCACCTGTCAGCAAAAATGCAATTTCCACAGGATTATTTATATCACTAATGCTTTCTATTAATAATGCACTGCTATCTGCACATACCATTTCAGAGAATAGAATTGTATCTTTTATTGTATAATAACTACCGGTTGATAGTTCATCAGTAACTAATTCAAAAGTGTTTCTATCTAAAACCACGGAATTTGTATTAGAGGATAGTGTATAAACAAAATAATCATCATTTCCTGCAAACCTGTAAAGACCGTTTATTGAATTTGTCTGAATTGTATCTACAAGATTCATCTCATCTTCGGAAATACCGATAACAAATATTTTACTCTCATCTCCAATTGATGGATTGTGGTTCTCACCTACAAATAATGTGTCACCTAAAATAATAGCATCTGCCAGTGAATAACACGGTCTATCTATATAGGAGTTTAATTCCAAGGATCCATCTTCCAATATATGATACTCTTCCACAGCACCTTTCGCATCTAAATAAAGTTTGTTATTATGTTCCAACATTGAAGCTTCGTAACTTGCACATCGATATACCACTTGAACAAATTCCAAATTCTCTACAAAACTAAAAAGAATTATTGGATAAATAAAAAATAAGATAATTATTGTTTTCATGTTTCATCTCCTATGTTTCTTTATATAAGCAAATCCGGTAAGAACCGGATTTGCTTTTGATTTTCGGTTTTATGATGCCTGATACCACCATATATCAATCCTTTCAATTCCGTCATAGCTGCTCGAATATGGTTCAGTTCGAAATATTACTTCGACTTTATCACATTCCTCCCAGTTAGTATTAGGATTTCTAAAATCCCAAGAATAATTACCATTTTCATCTGTTTCAATGTTAGCACTATCATACACTGTACCACCGTGAGCTTCATCGTTATAAAGAATAACTGTAATTTCTTCGTTATCTGCAGGTGCCCATTGAAAACCATTCCAAACAAGTATTTTTCCTTGTATATTTTTAGCTATATCTGCATGTAGTGAGAATACAACACCAATTAGCAATAAAGCTAAGATCAGTAGTATTTTCATTTTTTTCATGAGTTTTCTCCTTTTTCTCTTGCTTTAAATCGGTTAATTTTCATTTTTGCCTTGCTATTGAGAAATCAACAGTGTTTAGGGGGCTCGTTTTCGGGAAACCGGGAACGGGCTTTTTTATTCTCTTAGCAAAAAGTTTCATTACGGGTCTCCTCTTTACAGTTACAGTTAAAACAATTGTCAGTTCTCTTCCATAATAGAAGAGAACCTTTGTGATATGAATTTATTTTGTCCAATTGTGAATATGAAATTTGTCATAGAAATAACCTCTTTAATATTTTGTTCACTTCAACAAAATACATTTCCGGGTAGCCAATGTTTTATCATTTACTTGCAATTTATAGAGATAGATACCTGAGGAGACAGGTTTGTTATTATCTTCTCTTCCATCCCAAACAACTTCGTGAATATTCAATTTTGAATTTTGAATTTTGAATTCGCGAATGCGTTGTCCTTTAATGTTGAAAATTGAAAGTTCAGCATGACTTTCTTCTGGAATTGAGAAAGAAATTGTAGTTGATGGATTGAAAGGATTGGGGTAGTTAGATAAGTTAATATTTATCTCTGGAACAAGCTCAATCCCGTTTCCGGTAAGTTCAAAAAGAAATGTCCTAAAATTGTAAAAAGATGATGAACTAACGATTCGATTTCGTTCTTCATCAATTATCAATTTGAAAATTGCCGTCTCAAAGTCGTGCTCTTGAATCGGTTCAGTGAAGGACTCCCCAAACTTATTAAATATCTGTACAGGTGCCAAAAGGTGGCTTTCCAAAATAAAATCATCTAATTGAAAATAAGAACAGTTAACTTCTTCAATTTTGTAATCTAATAAAACTGGATTATCGAGGGTGCTTATATCGTATAATCTAATATCCGCTGCATTAGGATAGCACATATCAGTGATGATAAGTCTTTCATCATATTTGCATGGCTTAGCCAATCTTTGAGAACTGGGAGAAAAGAAATCTGTAAAATCGTGATCTATCTGTAAACTTACAGAATTGAACAGAAAATCTCCATCATGATAACTTACCCAAATGTGTTCTTCATCAAATTCGTTTATTAGCAATGTGCTACTAACAGTAAAGTCAGTAAGATATTCTAATTCATAATTATCATTAATGTCATATACGTTTACAATATCACCATTTTGAATAAATATTTTACCATTATGGACGATCAACATCGGTCCATTCAGAGAAATGTAGTTTAGAAGTTGATTTGTACTCAAGTCTATAATACTGCAATAACGCTCGAAAATCACTCCGCTATCGATTATTAGTAAGTTTTCAAATTTATAATAAGTCCAGCCTATGGAAAATGGTATCGCGCAAATTATCTCTTCTTCACATGTTTCAGGATCAATCCTGTAAAGATAACCAAGATCATTTTTGTAGATCAATCCGTCAAAATAGGCAGTAGAAAGAAATGGGAAAACTTCCCCATATACTTCATATTGAGTTGAAGGTAAATCGCTGAGATCATACATCCAGATACCGCAGCCATTTTCAGAACGGTATAAAAAATTACTATCATAAACGCAGTAACCATTTACTTCTGAATCTTCTTCCATCCAACTATGAAGCAGGATGGGAGAATTATAATCAGAAACATTGAAAATAAAATTTTCTCCAACTTGTGTACCAATGTACAGTTGATCGTTTTCTAATGGTTTGGGTTCAAATAAAATATCCATACTATATGTTAAATCAATTTCCCATAGAGATTGAAAAAAATAATTCTGTTCATCACTAACATTAAAGACCAATATTCGTCCTCTATCAATTAGTAAACAATGCGAATTATCAAAATTCCTGATATAACTACTATATTGATTAAGCAACTCGTGATTATTTTGATAGATTAAGATTGGATCATTAATATCTTCAATTTTATAAAAATTGAGAGATGAATCGCTGATACAATATTCAATTAATATATCTTCAAAAGAACCGAAAATATTTTGATATGGATATATGATATCTTCCATTTGCTGAGTTTGTTTATTATAACAAGGTAAAATATCAGGTTGTCCTAAAATAACATAATCGTCAACAGGATATATCAAATCTCTGAAAAGTGTAAATCTATCTACTTCACCTGAGGAGAAACTAAATTCCAATTCGTCATTAATAATATTGTAAGCATTAATTCTATCAAATCCATCTTCCTGATAATCTGTAATGTGAACATAAAGCATCTGGTCACTTTCATCAAGCTGAATATCACAAATCAGACCATTTACTTCCAAAACCTGGTGCAATTCGATGTTTCCATCTATCAGAATATCATAACTTTCAATTGCACAATAGGTACTTACAAATAACATATTTTCAAGAACTTCAATACCTTTTTTATATAAAGTATAACGTGTCCAGGTGTTTTCATATTCAAACTCAATTGAAAAAATATTTGATAGAATTTTAAATAGAAAGATAAGGGTAAAAAATATTTTTTTGCTTTTAAGCATTTCAGCTCCTGTTTTTTCAAAATAAGGGAAGGTTGCCCTTCCCATATTTATCGATTAAACCCTCAATCCGGATATCCTGGCACATAAACAAAATTAACTATAATGCTTCCACCATTATATGTAACGTATTTTGTCAAATCAACACCACGATCTAAGTAAGCTGTTACTTTAAGTTGGATATCTCTACCATATTCATCATCTTGGAAACAACATTGATAAAAGCCTGTAATTGAATTATTACGAACATAATCAATTTCAAGCCATCCATACTCTTGCGTCCAAATATACAATCCCACATAAGCACCCTCAACACCACCACCATTGTTTTTAACTGTACCTGAACAATAATTCGCTGCAAACAATCCCATCGTCATAATGGCAAATAAAACTATGAAGATAAACTTTCTCATTTTTTCTCCTTTTTTCTAATTTTTTTTTTTTGTTTGTCAATGAAAATTTCCCACCCTTTCCAAAGCTGGAAAGGGTTGTATCAAATAAATTTATTTTTTCCTATTATGAAAATATTAGATTTTATGAAAAAAGAACACATAGCATTATAAGAGAATCTAAATAATCCTATTTTAAGACAGAAAATTTCAGTATGAAAATAAAGATATTTTATTAAATCGATTTTGGACGTAAAATTTAATCAACTATAACTATATACGTTATGTCATTGATTTCTATTAGTATATATCCATCACCATTTTCCACAATTTGATAATCATGTAGTATCATTTATTCCTTAGACATTTCGGGATATCCGGTTGGAATATCAG
>JABMPU010000186.1 GCA_013203665.1 Armatimonadota bacterium | reverse complement strand
ATCATGAGGTAAAAACAAGGCACCGTTTTTGTCTTTGAGTTCCTGCAAAACTTTCTTTTTAGCAGATATTGTTTCTCTTCTACAAACGTCATAAGATGTTGTTACTATTAGATGTTGATGCGCATCCAGCGGAATAATATCTCCCACATAATATGCCAGGTTGTTATCACTTTCGATTCTAACGATCTGCATCCCTTCAGAATGACCTCCAACTAAAATCAGTTTGATTTCAGGAGTAAGAGAAAAAGCGCCATTTAAAAGCTTATATTTTCCAATCTGTTCGAGCAGTTCAAGGTCAGCAGAAAAATTGTAAGAAGCTTTGTTCAGTTCATCAGGATTTTTGGCAATATCCCAATCTTTTTTCTGAATAAAATGAATAGCATTGGGAAAAGTCAGCTCTTTTTTCTCATTAAAAATCGAGGTTGCTCCACCAGCATGGTCAAAATGGAGATGTGTGAGAATCACAAAATTTATATCATGCCGCGAGATGTCGAGTTTGGAGAGATTTTCCAACAGTTTGAAATCAGAAGGGTTATAAATTTTCCGCATTTTTTGTGTGTGTTTATTTCCAATGCCTGTATCAATAAGAATATTCTTTCCATCAACCTGGAGCAAAAGAGAGTTCAATTCTAATTTGATTCTGTCTTTTTCATCTACATCTAAAAATTTCTTCCATAAAGTTCTGGGAAGAATCCCCATGGCAGCACCTGCATCTGCCCAATAATTTCCAGCAGAAATAACAGTGCAAAGAATTTTTCCGATTCGGCGCTTAATTCGAAAATCCTTACATTTTTTAGCAACTAACAAACACTAACAACAACGAACTTTTTTTTATTTTTTGTTAGATTTTGTTTGTTTTGTTCGTTGCCTATTTTTTGGTTCCGGTTTATCCATGTTAGGTTTCTTTTCGGAAGCAGAAAAAATTACTACTCGCTTGAATTCACCTTCACCAATTGTCATGGTGCGCACTTTTTTATCACGCTCGATAAACTGATGAACAATCCTTCTATTAGCAGCATGAAGCGGTTCCAGAGTAATACTTTTTCCTCTTTTTTTAACTTTTTCTGCTGCGTTTTTCACTTTTCCCAAAAGAGCAGTTTTTCGTCTTTCCCTGTATTTATCAACATCCACTTTCACACGAAGTTGTTTTTTCTCCTGTTTGTTTATCATCTGATTCAACAGATGCTGGATGCTGTCGAGAAGCTTTGCTTCCTTTCCAATAAGAAAACCGGCATTATCTACGCCAGTTATATCAACGAAATACGTTTTATCGTTATAAGTTATATCAATATTGGAAGAAGAAACATTCATCATGCTCAAAAGCGTTTCAGTATAATTCTTTAATTGTTCCTGCACATCAGGAACGAGAAAGCGTATTTTTGTTGGAGTGGAGCCAAACAAATGCAGAAACCCCGGAGAACCTTTTTTAATAACTTCAAATTTGAAATTATCCAGGTCCATTTTATATTCCTGCATAAAGTTGGCAATTATCTCCGAAGTAGATTTACCTTCTTTTTCAATAATTTTCATTAGAGTACCTTATTTAAATTTTTTCTTAATAATTCGCTGTTGGAAAATGGACATAACATTGAAAACAGTCCAGTAAAGAACCAATCCGGAGGGGAAAGATTTAAAGAGGAAAAACATCATTATCGGCATGAAATACATCATCATTTTCTGGCTTTGCATTTGAGCTTTCTGTTTATCATCCATTTCATCCAGAGCTTGTCTGGAAGGAGCCATAAGTTTTTGTTGGATGAACATAAAAACAGCCATAACAATTGGCAGAATAATGTAGGGATCAGGTTCGGAAAGGTCCGGAAGCCAGAGGAAAGGAGTTTGCCTGAGTTCGATGGAATATCGCAGAATAGGATAAAGAGCGAAGAAAACAGGCATCTGCAACAGCATTGGTAAGCATCCTCCCAAAGGACTTACGCCATGTTCTTTATAAAGTTTTTTCAATTCAGCTTGCATTGTTTTTGGATCGGATTTGTATTTTGTTTGGACTTCTCTCATCAAAGGTTGGATTTTCTGCATCTTAGTACTGGATTCAAAACTTTTGTGAGTTAGAGGATAAAGAATGATTTTTAAAACTAAGGAAAAGAGGATAATATTGATTCCATAATTTGGAATGACTTTATCTAATGTTTGCAGGAACCAGACGAAAATATCACTAATTGGTTTTAGAAATCCCTGTCCTTCCTGAACTTTGGTGAAACCATTCTTCCAAACAGTTAAATATTTATTTATCAAAGGTCCAAAATAAAGTTTATATTGATGTGAGAAATTGAAACGTTTTACATCTACAGACAGCTTTATGGCAGGGCTGTCATTGCTCTGAAATGCGAGCAACTTATTCAAGTCGATTAATTCATTGGGAATGATTCCCATCACAAAATATTTGGAGCGGATTGCTGCCCAATCTATTTTCCCTGAAATCTCTTTTTTCTCTTTAAGTTTGGATAAAGTATATTTCACAATGGAATTATCCATCTGGCTCACAACTTTGTAATCACGCTTTTTCATTTTCAGATATTCTTCAGTATCTGCAATTCCGCCATCTAATGAAACTGTATAGTTTGCGAGTTCTTCCGTACTTTCCACATTAATTTCAAAATCAAGCTGATACTTTTCTAAGAGAGTATATTTTTTTTCGATATTTCCTTTTTCTGTTTGGATAAAAAAGCTGACTGAATTCTCGAATTTTTCATATTGAAAAACAGTATTTGAAAAATTTTGAGAAGTTCCGCTTTGAGATTGAAGAGAAATATTCAGGGCAGTTTGATTTTCCGGAATCAGGTTAACAAGAGTGGTCTTATCGGAAAGCAAATAATCTTTCAATTCAATTTTTATGATTACTCCACCTCTGTTACTGAAAAAGATTTTCATCAATTCGTCTTCCAAAATTATTTCATTATTGATTTCAATATCAGAAATAATTTCAGTTTCAGGAATATTTAAGGATTCCGGTTTTGTTTGAATTGGTTCTATGGTTTCTTCGGGAATTGTTTCTGCAGTTTGTTCAGCAGATTTTTTAACAGATGGAGGTTGAACCGGTGTTTGCTGCTTGTTTTTCCAGAACAGTTCGCTACTGATCCAGAAAACAGCCAGAATTAATAGCAAGGCGATAATAGTTCTTTTTTCCATTATTTCTCCAAATTAATTTTGACGCTGACTTTTTTATCCACGAATTACACAAATTATTTTTTTAGTCTTTATTTTTTTGCCACAGACTTTCACCTGTCTTCGTTACACTACGACACGGCAGGCTGACTTAACACTGACTTTTTTTTACTTCATCATTCATTATTCCTTGTTTTTTCCTGTTAATCCTGTCTAATATTTTTCATCTGCGTCTAATTCTATTTCTTAAGGAAGCGGGTCGTGTCCACCCGCATGAAAGGGATGACATTTTAAAACTCTGAATATTGATAATTTCAGGGCTTTTAAAAATGGATATTTTTCAAATGCCTGAAAGGAATATTGGCTGCAACTTGGTGTAAAACAGCAAGTTTCGGGCAATATAGGAGATATAAATTTCCGATATAACCAGATTATTTTTAAAACAATAGTATTAAATATTTTCATCAATAATTTATCAGGCTAAACAATCTTGTTAATTCTTCTTTATATTCCAACCAGGTAGCATTTCCAGAGTTTTGTTTGGCGATTATTACCACTTTCAGGCTTGAAGGCAATGAATCTTTATTCTCTCTGAGAAAAGATTTTATGTGTCTTTTAACTTTGTTTCGAATAACTGCATTTCCAACTTTTTTGCCGGCAATGATTCCCACTTCGAGCACATTATTCGTTGAATTTTCCTGATATAAGAAAATAAAAAAGTTACCTTCATTTTTTTTGTTATCTATGAAAATGCTTTTGTAATCTTTATTGGAAGTAATAAATTTCATTTAGCTAACAGTAAGACGTGTTCTCCCCTTAGCTCTTCTTCTTGCTAAGATTTTTCTGCCGGATTTAGTAAGCATTCTAAGACGGAACCCGTGCTTATTCAGTCTTTTTCTATTATGAGGTTGATACGTTCTTTTCATCAAATTCTCCTTTACAATAAAACCATCTATCTATTTCATAACTCTTTATATTAAGCCATGTTACATGGCTGAAACAAGTTGAAATTTCCATTTCTAATGTCAAGAACTATTTGCTGTAAATTTAATGGAATAAAGTTTTTACTAGCTTTTTCTTCTAAAATAAATTTTAATCTGTAAATATTCGTCGATCTCTTTTCGTAAAGTAAATGATTGCATTGAGAACACTGGTAAGAAATACAATGTAGATTATAGCATTTACCAGTGTTAAAGATTTGTGTGAAATATAAGCAGCAAGAGGTGATAAAGGTATAAAAAATACTGGTGCAAATCCCGGTCTGTGTATCAGAAAAGCAATTATCGCTGCTGGAATGATACAAATCAACAGTTCCAAGGGAATGTAATAGATCAATATTCCTACAACCGTGCCAGCTCCTTTACCTCCATGAAAATTGTAATAAATGGGAAAACAATGACCGATAATTCCGAAAGAAGCAGCAATGATACTGTGAACAATATTCAAACCCCAGGCTTGAGCAAGCAGAACTATCAGCAGGGTTTTAGCAGCGTCTAATAATCCCACGATAATCCCGATCAAAGGCCCCACACTCAGTAAAACATTAAATGCTCCCGCATTCTTGACTTTCTGGTTTCGAATGTCTTTGCCTGTTGTTTTTTTGGTTATGATGTAACTAAATGAAATTGAACCAATAAAATAAGCAGTAATTGCCAGGATAATGGTCTTAACTATTTCCACGTTATCCTTCCTTATTTATTTTTTTCCAACTTTCGGTTTTTTCAATTTCTTAATAAAACAGCGTCTTCTTTTGTGCTGTCTGCGAACAAAAAATTTCCATTGAGCTTGAACCCTGGTATTGCTTTCCAATTCCGGGTTTGTTTCAGTTTTCATTATTTTCTTGTTAACAAAAACCTTGAAAAATTCATTAAATAAAAGAGAGTTCACTCCTTTTCCTTGTAGATCCGGTCTAACTGCCACGAGATACATATCTACACGGTCGTTGTTTTTCATAGCTTTCATAATATAAAAAAGTCCGAATGGGAAAAGTTTTCCCTTTGCCTTTTGGAAAGCCTTGGACATAGAGGGCATGGTAATTCCAAAACCTGCGATCTTATTTTGTTCATCCAGAATGATTGAAACAAACTCAGGACTAATCATTCCAAAATACTGTTTAATATATTTTTCAATTTGTTTTTCAGTTAGGGGCACCACGCCGTAAAGCGGTTCATAAGCTTCATTAATCACGTAAAATATTTCTTTTGTATAAGGAAGGAGGTCTTTTTTCTTTTTTGCATCTAAAATATGTAATTTGTTTTTTCTCTTCACAATTGCTGCAATTCGCTTAATTTTTTCCGGAAATTTATCTGGAACGTCAACTTCAAATTCTACCCAATCAATGTCCTTTTTATATCCGTATTTTTGGAGATGTTCAGGATAATAAGGATAATTGTAAATTGTGGCAATAGTTCCAAGTTCATCGAAACCCTCGATCAGCATTCCTTCAGGATCAAGGTCGGTAAAACCGAGAGGACCGTGAACTGCAGTCATTCCCATCTCTCTTGCCCACGTTTCCATTTTATCGAATAGAACTTTCGATACATTTTCATCATCAATAAAATCGACCCAGCCGAAACGAGCGTATTTATTTTTCCATTTTTCAATGTAGCGAGAATTTATAATACAGGCAATCCTTCCCGCTACTTTTCCATCTTTGATGGCAAGCCAGTATTTGGCTTCACAGAAATCAAAAGCCGGATTTTTATCTTTGCGAAGTATGCTCATCTCCTCAGATATTAAGGGCGGAATCCAATATTTGTTTCCTGCATAAAGTTTATACGGAAACGAGATGAACTTTTTCAGGTCCCGGTTATTTGAGACTTCTTTTATTATGATTTTCATTTTTCTATTTTCTAAAAATTGTCTGGTTCCTTTCCGGTCCGACAGAAATAATTGAAATTTTTGTGTCCAGAAGTTCTTCGATTTTTAAAACATATTTCTGAGCATTTTCTGGTAATTGGTCAAATTCTTTTATATTTGAAATATCATCATTCCATCCGGGAAGTTCGATATATTCCGGCGTAATGCTCTTTAAAACATTTGTACTATATGGAAATTCCTCTAAAATTTCATCACCGGATTTATATTGTGTGCAGATTTTTATTGTTTTTAAACCGGAAAGAACATCCAACAGCGTAAAAGCAATTTCATCGACTCCATTTATCATGGCAGCAAATTTTGCAGCAACTGCATCAAACCAGCCGCAGCGGCGCGGTCTTCCTGTTACCGAGCCATACTCATTTCCCTGCTTTCGGATTTGTTCTCCAATCTCATTATTCAACTCTGTAGGGAAAGGTCCCTCTCCAACTCTAGTAAAATAACTTTTATACACTCCCATAATTTTGTCTATTTTTTGGGGAGAAAATCCACACCCGATTGAGATACTTCCGGATATTGTATGAGATGATGTAACAAAGGGATACGTTCCAAAAACAATATCTAAAAGCGAACCTTGAGCACCTTCAAATAGAATTATTTTTTTCTGGTTTGAGAGATCATTCAGTAAATAAGGTATCTGCTTCATAAAAGGTTTAAGTTTTTCACCAACGGCAATCAAACTATTTGCAGTTTCTTCGATTTTATCCAAACTCAGATTGTGAAAGGAATAAAGATTTTGCATTCTTTTTAGGAGGTATTCTTTGTCAAAGAGGTCAGAGAACCTGATTCCAAAACGGGCGATCATGTCTGTATAACAGGGACCGATTCCTCTTTTGGTTGTACCGATTTTTGTCTGCTGAGAATTAGATTCGTGTTTTGCATCCAGTTCTTTATGAAGCGGAAGAACAACTTGAGTGCGAGGATCAATGAAAAATCTGTTTTTAAATGAAACACCGTTATTTTCTAAAACCTGCATTTCTTCCAGAAGTCGAAAAGGATCAACAACTAAACCGCTGCCAATTGCACACATTTTATCCGGATATAAAATTCCTGATGGAACGAGCTTAAAAATATATTTTTTTGAGTTCAGGATAATTGTATGTCCTGCGTTGTTTCCACCTTGAAATCTAACAACAATGTCTGCATTAGCTGCTAAAACATCAACGATTTTTGCTTTTGCCTCATCACCGAACATACAACCGAGAACTGCAATATTAGCCATAAAATTACTCCTTTTTTTGCTACGGAATTTCATTGACACTCACAGATTTTCTCCGCTAATAAACGCAAAGAACTGCTGATAAATATTTGTTTTTTTTACTTTTTCTTTCTCAAAGCAGGAGCTTTGAGTTATGATTTCACAACAAATTTTTTAAGAAAAATGTGTCAATCATTCAATTTTTCAAAAACTAGTTGACTGAAATTTATCTTGGGAAAAATTAATATTTGAGGTCAGAAAAGATGAGCAGGAAAATCAGAATTATTATTGCCAAACCCGGTTTGGATGGTCATGATAGAGGGGCGAAATATATTGCTCGTTCTTTACGTGATGCAGGATTTGAAGTGATCTATACAGGAATAAGACAGACTCCGGAGCAAATTGCAGAAGCAGCTATCCAGGAAGATGT
>JABMPU010000185.1 GCA_013203665.1 Armatimonadota bacterium | reverse complement strand
TCGAGTCGTCGTCGCAAGCTCCTTACAACTCGAAACAGCACTTTACGGATAGACTCTAATTATTTCACTTTATGAATCCAATACTCTCGAATTGAAGAGAATTGTTCTTTTAGTTTTTCTCCCAATTCAATAGCTTCAGGATGAGTATATAATTCTTCTAAACGCAGGCGATAAAATGTTTCTTCATCTTTATGAAAGATTGTGATTTTAGTATTGTAACCTGCTTGAGCTAATTTGTTTTTTTGAACATGAATGTAGGAAGAATCAGTATCTGCCAAAACTTGCAATTCATATAATTCTTCTTTTATAGTAATTTCAGGTTGGATTTCTTCTTTTGATTCTTGGGTAACTACTTCAATTTCATTTGTAACAACAACTTCCGGTTCTTCAGTAATTTCTTCAATTTCAGTTTGAGATGTGATTTCCGATTTTTCAGTTTCTACAGGTTCTTCTGTTATTATGGGTTCAGGGGATTCCACTTCTACTTCCTTCACCTTTGCACAATTGGTAAGAAGTAAAATTGAAACCATTAAAAAAAAGATTGTAAAAATTACTCTTTTCATTTGATCCTCCTCGAATTCAAATTGCTTTTTGTAAACATAGTCATTCAATGAATCTATACAAATGAGTCAAATATTTTTTGCTCGTTACGAAAGTCTTCTTTCGTAACGCATTGTAACTACTTCCGAAACTTCCCATGTTGTGTGAAAATGATTTCTTTAAGTTATAACGACCCCTATCCCTAACCCTTCCCCCTATTGAAGGGGAAGGGAACTGCCTGCGGCAAAAGGAGATAGATTCTCCCCCTAAATAAGGGGAGTTAGAGGGGTTGAGAAAAGCTGGTTATTTTTATATCTTGAACTTTCCCTTAAAATAGGTTTCTTTTACTTTTTCCGCTTTCTCTTTTGCCCACGATTCCAATCCCATATTCTTAATCAAACATAGATTGAAAACTTTGATGTTATGCGGCACTTCAGAGGCTTTGTCAGCATATGGATGAAGATGGTCACAGGGGAAATCCGGGCAGTCACAACAGAATTTAAAACCCTTCTTTTCAATGCATTTATAAACATTACACGGTTCGGTCATGTTCAGAAAAGGTATTGTACCATTTTCGTTTCTACATCCCTTGCAGATTGCCTTTTCATAAGAAATCCCTGTTCTTTCAGAAATCGTTTTTCTTAATTTTTCATTCTTGTTTGCCAAATACAAAGGGCAGTTAAAACAATCCAAGCCACAGGGTGAAGTCATCTGAATATAATCCATCTTATCTCCTTTCATTTTTTTGTAAAAGATTTTTTTTAGCAACTAACAACACTAACAACAACTAACTTTTTTATTTATTGTTAGATCTTGTTCGTTGCTAATTTTTTGATTTCAGTTTAGCTGAGTCAGGTGTTCAAGAACTGTTTCAGACTTTTGGATAATGTAATCCCCTTGCCATCAAGTTTTGCTGCTTCATTAACAACTTTACCTGCAATATCTAACCTGTTATCTGGAGCAAGCAAGCCAATGGCAACTTTTCCAATTGTTGCCCCGATATTTAATTTTCCTGTTTTGGTATAATCTGAAAGAAAAGTATTTATGCTGTTCTCCAGTGCTTTGAATGAAGCTACTGCATCTTTAGCTTTTGATTCCAGAAAAACAATAAGCAATGCATCACCAATTTGTTTAATTATCTTTCCATTATATTTTATGATAATGGATTCAGCTATATCTCGATACTTTTGCATTAAAGTAAAAGTTTCGAGATTAGTCATGCCATCGACAATTTGTGCAAAACATGATATGTCTGAGAAAGCAACTACCAGAATACACTCTTCCGCTTTTGAAATTTTGTTCCAATGCTTCATTTTAACATCCTTTTAATGAGTATGATGCTGCTTAAATATGAATATTAAAAAATAACTTATTTAGTTTATAGGAAATGCTTAGAAATTAGATTTGTCAAGAAAATTTTCGGTTTAAGAAAAAAGTTGCTAACATACTTTTTTTACAAAAATCTAAATTAATTGACAGCATTTATCATATTTCACAAATGATACAAAGATTTTTTAATAAGAAAAAAAAATTAGATGAGATTAAGGAAATGAGAGTAAGAGAAGTTTTGCTGTTTCTCTAAATAATAATACATGACAAAGACAATATCAGATTATTCAAAAGAAAAGAAACAAACGAAAAACCGGAAACATGGTTTGCTCAAAACAATCTTAATAGTATTTATTCTTAGTCATATTTTATTTTCATTAACTTACTTTATCAAAGAAAGTAATACCTTAAGATTTTATGATGAATTTGATTACTTTAAAATCTCCTCAAATTTAGCTGAACATGGAATGTTTGCCAAATATACAAATTCTCCAACTGCAATGAGACCGCCTGGTTATCCTCTTTTTCTGTCTTTAATTTTTAGATTTTCAAAAAGTATTTTACTCATAAAAATCATTCAGCTTATTTTATATTATTTCTCAGCATTTTTTATATTCAAGTTAGCTTTTAAGATTTCTCAAAATAAAACTATTTCTTTCATTGCTGGTTTTTTATTTCTAATTTATCCACCGATCTTATTTACTACAAATACTGTTTATCCGCAATTGTTATACCTGTTTTTATTTTTGGGTTTGATCTTAATTATATTTAACAAAAATTTGAATTGGATAAACCTGTTAATAATTTCAATAATAAATGGTTTTCTGATTTTGATAAATCCAATTCATCTGTTGTTTTTTCCGTTTATGATTTATCTGATTCTCTTAAAAAAAGAAAGGTTGTTTTTACGAATTAAAAAAGCGGTTTTTTTCGCATTAATTTCATTTTTAGTGTTCTTTCCCTGGATGAATAGAAACTATAAACTTTATCATAATTTTGCTCTAACATCAACAGGCGGCATAAACCTGCTTTTGGGTAATAATCCCAATACAACTCCAAATGCAGGCATTAATGTGGATATTTCGCCGTTTATCGATTCAGAAAAAATCCAGAATTTCAATGAGATGGAGAAAGATAATTATTATAAAAAAATAGCATTAGAATTCATTAAGGAAAAACCGGGTTATTACCTTGGATTATATTTCAAAAAATTTCTTAATTATTTTAATTACCGAAACCAATTAGCCACAGTTTCCGAATCATCTGTTTTCAGAGTAACAATAAATGCTGTTTCCTGGTTTTTTATTCTCTTTTTTGTTATAATAAGTGTGTTTAATAAAGACATAAATATTCGGGAAAATTTACTTTTATTCCTGATTTTTCTGCAAAGTTGTCTGTTCTATTCAATTTTTTTTACGAGGATAAGATTCAGGATTCCTTTTATACCATTTCTTGTCATAATAGTTGCCCAGAATCTTAATTATTATTTTTGTAAATTGTTTAAAAAATATCGGAGAAAAGAATGTCCATAAAGGAAGATGATTTAATTTTTTTTAATAAAGGTAAGATAGAGAATCCGAAATTCTGGTCCAGATTAGGTGGTGAACCCTTATTTGAAGGGAAGAAGATTCTGGATGTGGGCTGTGGCTTTGGTAGTCTTTGCATTGATATGGTTTCTAAAAAGGCAAAAAAAGTAGTAGGTTTGGATATACATGAATATCCGCTGAAATTTGCTGGGGAAAATCTGGAAAAAAATTTTCCAGAATTAGCAAAAAAACTCGAATTTCAGCTTGGTGAAGTCTTTGATCTTCCCAGAAACGAATTTGATATTATAGTATCTAAAGATGCTTTTGAACACATACTTGAACTGGATAAAGTTCTTTATAAGATGATAAAGCTGCTTAAACCTGAGGGCAAGATTTATATTGGTTGCAGTCAGTTATATAATAGTCATTTTGGGGATCATGGAAGTTTGATAAAAAACGTTATTCCCTGGGCTCATTTAATGTTTCCTGAGTCTTTTTTATTGAAAAGACTGAATAAGCGTAATAATTCAAAAATCTCCAGTGCGAAGGAACTTGGCTTGAATCAAATGTCATTAGCAGAAATACGAAATCTTCTTTTCAATTGTGGACTTAAGGTATCGCTCTATAAAATAAATGCCAGTAAAAACCTGGTGTTAAGATTGTTTTCTTTATTAAGACGAATTCCTTTTCTTAAAGAATTCTTTTCTTATAATTTATACTGTATTTTAGAGAAAGATTCAAAATAGTTTAAACTCTATTTCGATTGTAAAACCATTAAATGAAAAATTCATTTAAAATATTTTTTGGATATTTCCAATTTTAATTAATTATTCTGATGAATGCAACTCATCTAAACTTAGCTTTTTATTGACTTAATTTAAAACATATTTTTTTTTACGTTTGAATAAAATTGTTGTACGTCATTATAATTTTAAGGGAAATTATTAAGAAGCAGGGAGAATATTAAAGGTTTATTAATGAAAAATTTCTTCAAAGAACCGGTAAATAGAAAAATAATTCTGCTTGTTACAATTTTATTCTTAGTTGCAATTGGAATAATGATTTCAAAGAATATTTTTTTGAGTGTTTCATTAAAATATTCTCTAATTCATGGCAATCAAAATGCTCGTCGAACTTTTGCCTCCATTATTTTTCGTAAGTTAGTATCGATAGAGAAAGATCTTTGCTTACTCACATCTACCGATAATGCGATTAATACGGAAGTTTTACAAACACGAATTTCTTCATCAAGTAATGATATTGAAACTTTGATTAAAGTGCTTCAAAATGGTGGTGGTTATGAAGATATCATGTTTTCGGATTACGGTGTTGATGAAATCCGGAAAGTGACTTATATTCTGCAAGAAACACAAGATTTCTATCCCAATATTACTTCAAGTCTAACTAATAATATCGCTGAAATCAAAAAAATAACTGAGCAGTTTTTTGTGTTGAACAGTCTTAGAATTCAAATTGATGATGAGAAAGAAAAGAAAATTTCAAAAGATGAAATGTCAAAGCTAAAAAAACAGTTGGAGGAGTTCTCTTTCAAAAGTAGGGAAAAAACGAGAGAGATATTTGTTCTTACTGCTGTGGATCAAGAAAGAATCAAACAAGAACACACCTCGACTCTTTATCATCTGCGGCTTATACGGTACATTATTGTTGGAATTATCATGATTTTGGGAATAATCCTTTTTACTCGAACTTTTCTGCAGATAGGTCAAATCGTTGAAAAACGAAAAGCTTCGGAAAAGGTAATTAGTAACCTGAACAAATCTCTTTTAAACGAACTTGAAATTGCCGAATCAGTTCAATCTTATTTGTTACCAAATTGGTTGTTTTTAGAAAAGAATATCATTCTCTCTTCCGCATATACGCCATCAAAGAAAATTGGTGGGGATTTATTTGATATTATCCAGATTTCAAATACACGATATGTGATTTATGTGGGAGATATTTCCGGGCATGGCGTGCAGGCAGCACTGAAAATGACTGCTGTGAAATCCACAATAAACATGATCCTGGAAAATGAAAAAGAGAATATCAAACCTTATTATATTGTGAATCGTTTGAATCAGATTCTGATGAAGGAATTATTCCCGAACAACTATATGACTCTGCTGCTTTGTGTAGTAGATCTTGATGAAAACGAAGTTCGATATTTCAATGCCGGACATCCTCCAATTATTCGATATAATATCCTTACAAAAAAAGCACAAGTTTTACTTGATAAGGGAGATATTCCTATTGGCTGGAAATCCGATTATGATTTTTCTGCTGAAGAAGAAAATGTTATTGAGTTTGATGAGAATGAAATACTATTTTTGTATACTGACGGAATATTTGAATGTGAAAATAAAGAGGGAAATCAATTAGGAATCGAGGGTCTTCCTGAATTTCTGGAAGAAAGTATTCCAGGAACCAATACAGCAATTATCTCTCATAAAATAAAAAAGAGTTTAATAGAACAGGATTATGATGTCTCATCTGATGATTTCACTTTATTAGCTTTCCAAAAAAGACCTGAAGAATCTGAAGAACTGAAAACAAAGATGTTTCTGATGAGGTCTTTATTGATTAATACAAGAGATATTGGTCATCAATGCGAGCATTTTGTTATGGAACGTTTAAAAGATCCAGGACTGGCAGCACGAGCAGAATTGATTGCAAATGAATTTATAAATAACATCGTTATTCACGGTTTGAGTAATAAATCCGATACAATTATTTTGTTGCAATTGGAAATCCAGGATGGATTAAAAATGACTTTTTGGGATAAAGGTCTCAAATGGTATTTACCGGAAAAATTCGATGAGGACAGCTATTTTGAAGATAAGGATTTAAAAAATCTTTCAGGACGAGGAATACCAATAATCTATTCTCTATCAACCAAAATAACCAGAACACGTTACGATGAAATAAATGAAACTGTTATTCATATTTCGCACGATAAATCATCAAAAATATTTGAAAAAAAACAGGTTTAACCTCTTAACATTTCGATTGGACCTTAAAAAATATTAATGTTTTTTTAGGAATATATCATGCATACAGCAGAATTAAAAAAAATTCCAGCAGTAGATAAACTTCTAACTCAAAATAGAATTAATGAATTAACAAAACAATTTGGTTCAGAATTGGTAGTTTATTCAATTCGACAAGTTTTGCAAGCGGTTCGAGAAGATGTTTTAAAAGAGCGAAAAACTCCTGAGATAGAAAAAATCATCAAAAAAATTGAATTATTGATTTTATCAATCGCAGGCAGCTCTCTGAAATCAGTGATAAATGCAACCGGAATTGTGCTGCACACAAACCTGGGCAGAGCACCCTTAGGAAAGGCTGTATTAAAACAGATGGAACCAATCATAAATAATTATTCCAACCTGGAATTGAACTTACAAACAGGCAAAAGAGGACACAGAAAATCTCATGTGACCGGGCTTATAAAATTCATTACAAAATCTGAAGATGCAGTTGTTGTAAATAATAATGCTGCTGGAATTATGTTGTGCCTGAAAACCCTTGCCTTTAAAAAGGAAGTGCTAATTTCGCGTGGTGAACTAATCGAGATTGGCGGTTCTTTTCGGATTCCGGAAATTTTGAAGGCAAGTGGCGCCAAAATGAAGGAAGTAGGGACTACAAATCGAACCCGAATCTCTGATTATGAAAATGCGATCACAGAAAAAACCAGAATTGTTTTCAAAGCACATAAATCTAATTTTCATATGACAGGATTTACTGAAGAAGTTGAAATATCAAAGCTTTCTAAACTTGCCAGAAAACATAGTTTAATCTTGATTTATGATATTGGTTCCGGACTTCTGAGGAAACCGGAATGTCTTGCCTTGAAACATGAACCTGATGTTCGTTCCGGATTGAATGATGGCGCGGATTTAATCACTTTCAGTTGCGATAAATTGTTGGGTGGACCTCAAGCTGGAATTATTGCCGGCAGAAAGGAATTGATTTCTAAAATTGCCAGAGCTCCGATGATGCGTGCCTTACGGGTTGGAAAAATGACTCTTGCTGCGCTGTCTTCTGTGCTGAAATTCTACTTAAAAGATGAAGACCTTTTTTCACAAATTCCTATTTTTATGATGCTGAATCGTGATAAAGAAAAGCTGAAAAATATTGCCCGAAATCTTTCTCTAGAATTGAATAAGAAGAATATCAAAAATAAAATTGTAGAAAGTCTTGCTCAGGTTGGTGGTGGCACCCTCCCGGATCTAAGACTCGAAAGTTTTGCTGTTTGTCTTGTGCCGTGTGCTGAAGATAATAAATTTGCTGAAAAAACATTTAAAAAGCTTTTAAGATTGGAACGTCCGATTCTTGGTGTTTTGCGGGAAGGAAATTTCCTTTTAGACGTTTTCACAATTTTTGAAGAAGATATTTCTTATATCGCAGAAACAGTAAAAAATATAATCAAATCATCGGAGAAGTGAAATCATTAACGAATTCTCATATAAATATTTATTAGAATTTTCATCAAATTTCGATTGATTTTTAACCTCAAATTTTCAGGTAAATATTTCCATTAATTTTCAATAAAAAAATGTTATTAATGGCAAATTATTAATTTTATAACTTTAATTGACAGAATAATCTAAATTTAAATTTTAGCTCTCAAAAAAGTAATAATGGAGGAGAACTTATGCGAGTGCTCAAGTTATCCAAAAAGGATGAAAAAAAGCTTTATGATGTATTGAATAAGTTCGGAGAAGTGTGGGCTCCAGTACCCAAAGGTTCACGTTATGTGTACGACAAGATCGAGAAAAAAGAAGATCTTGTTAGCTATAACGAATTCGTACGTACAATACTTCCGATAAAGAAATTTCTTATGCCACAGGATTTCAATATATTAAATCTTTCACCTTCAAAATTCGAAACACCGAAAGTTGATATTCCCACAAGAGTTATTGTCGGGGTTCCACCTTGTGAAATTCATGCATTAAATATCCTCGATAAATTCTACACAACCGATTTTGTTGATAATTATTACATGGAACGAAGAGAAAAAGTGATTATCATAGGAAAATCAAGTTTACCGGATGAATATCTTTTTTCTCATAAGACAAATACAAGTATCGTTGAAGAGGGATATGACCTATTTTTTATTGATCTTGGAGATTATTATTTAGTCTGGGTAGGTTCAGAAAAAGGTGATGATATCGTCAGGTTAGGTTCCGATATTTTCAGCGAAGATGTACCTGTTGATGTAGCACATGATTTTGTTGCGTATCGAGAAAAGAGAAGAAAGGCTTTCACCAAACATATTGATCTTGAAGGAGTTACGGATTTAATGGAGTTGATGTACGATGCAGATTTCTGGGATGAATTTGGCGAAAAGTGTTTATCCTGCGGACAATGTACAATGGTTTGTCCTACCTGCACCTGCTTCAATGTGATAGATGAGCTTGAATTAAACAAAGATGAAGGTCACAGGAGAAGATACTGGGATTCATGTATGTTCAAAGATTATTCTCTGGTTGCCGGTCAACATAATTTCAGAGA
Source organism: Armatimonadota bacterium (assembly GCA_013203665.1). Classification (GTDB taxonomy): domain Bacteria; phylum Cloacimonadota; class Cloacimonadia; order Cloacimonadales; family TCS61; genus JABMPU01. The sequence goes on along the minus strand of JABMPU010000185.1, from coordinate 3,356 downwards.
ATCGAGAGCAGAGCGTCTTAAACTTTGGTATACTCATAAGTTAAAAGCATTTATAGGTCATTTTGGCTCACCAAGTTGTGTGGGTTGTGGTAGATGTATAATTACATGTCCGGTAGAAATCAACGTCGAGACCGTTGTTGAGAAATTAAAAGGTTAGAGGAGAATAATAATGAAATACGAATATAAGAAAGAACCTGAATTATACACACCCATCATGATGCGAATTATCAGTAAGAGAGATTTGACTCCGGATGTCAGATTTTTCCAGACAGTTCCCAAAGAAGAATTCAAGCATTTAGATTTAGATTACAAACCAGGTCAGTTTATGATGCTTTCACTTTACGGTTCAGGTGAAGCACCTTTTTCCATATCATCATCACCAACGAGAAAGGGGATTTTTGAATTTGCCATAAGAAAAACCGGCAAAATAACCAACAAAATATTTGAACTTAAAGATGGTGATCAGTTAGGTCTTCGTGGTCCATTTGGTAATGGATTTCCCATAGAGAAAATGCTGGGTAAAGATATTGTCATAGTAGCAGGTGGATTGGGTGCAGCTCCTTTGCGTTCCTTACTTCTCTACATTTTGGATAACAGGGAATTGTTCGGTAGATTGATATATTTATATGGAGCAAAAAATCCGCAGGAGATGCTGTATCGTCCGGATTTCTTTGAGATGCTGGAATCAGATCAGTTAGAACTCCATCTTACGGTAGATAAAGGTAATGAAGGATTTGAGGACAAAATCGAAGAAGGTATGGTTACTCATTTATTCAAATATGTGAACGATATTGATCCTAAAAATACGATTGCTTGTGTTTGTGGTCCTCCGGTTATGTATAAATTTGTTGTTAATGAAATTCTCAAGTATAATCTTGAAAAACACAATATTTTAGTGAATCTTGAGCGAAGAATGAAATGCGGAACAGGTAAATGTGGTCACTGCATAATTGATTATCGCTATACTTGCATTGATGGTCCTGTTTTCACTTATTGGGATGTAATTCATATGCGAGAGTTAATTTAGGAGGGCATGATGAAAAAGAAACCCACATTAGGAATTTATGGTTTTACAGGCTGTGCCGGTTGTCAGCTTTCCCTGTTGGATTGTGAAGATGAACTAGTAGATTTATTTTCAGCAGCAGATATAAAAGTTTTTTATGAAGCTATGAGCAATAATGATGACGATGCTCTGGTTGATATTGCTTTGGTGGAAGGTTCGATAAATACTAATAAACAACTCCATGAATTAAAAGAAATTCGTGAAAAGGCAAAGGTTTTAGTAGCTTTTGGTTCTTGTGCAAATCATGGTTGTGTGCAGGCAATGGCTCTTGGAGATGGCAAATGGGAACAGAGATTCAAGCAAGTTTACGGAGATACTAAATTCACTGTAGCAATTCCCAGAGAAGCTCAACCGATTCATAAGTTTGTAAAAGTTGATGCTTTTATTCCGGGATGTCCACCCAGCAAAATTCAGATGTTGCGAGCTATAACTCAATTGTTGTTTGGCAACAAACCGACATATACAAATTCACCTGTTTGCCTGGAATGTAAATTCAGAGAAAATGAGTGTCTGCTGAATGACGGCAAGTTGTGTTTAGGACCGTTAACTATGGGAGGCTGCACTGCTCCGTGTCCTACACATAATACACCTTGTATCGGTTGTTGGGGAATTATCGAAGAAGCTAATCATATTGCTGAACTGAAATTGTTGAAAGAAAAAGGTTTTAAAATAGAAGATATTATCAGAAGATTCAGGATGTTCGGTGGTAGCGAGATTGTGGAAAAGATTGAGAAGCTGATGGAGGTGGCAAAATGAAGAAGATAATTGAGGTTAAACATCTTGCTCGAGTTGAAGGAGATGGCGGCATCTACGTTGAGATAGAAAATGATCAGGTCAAAAAAGTTCAAATGAACATCTTTGAAGGACCACGATTGATAGAAGCTCTTGCTATTGGTAAATTACCGGAAGAAGTGATTTCTTTCACTCCCAGGATTTGTGCTATCTGCACGGTTTCGCATAAAAATGTTGCCATCAGAAGTATAGAAAGAGCATTAAAATATAAAGAAGATAAGAAAACTTATTTTGCTCGTGAACTAATGCATTTGGGCGAGATTATCGAAAGTCATTCACTTCATGTTTTTGCACTCGCTCTTCCGGATTACCTGGGCTATCCGAATGTAATTGCCATGGTAGATAAATATGAAGACGTTGTAAAACAAGCTCTGAACCTGAAAAAGTTTGGTAATAAAATTATGCAGATTTTAAATGGAAAATATATTCACGGAGAAAATGCAACTGCCGGTGGATTCGGTAAATTTCCTACAAAAACAGAACTCCTGGAAATCAAAAAGGAAGCTGAAGAACTTTTACCGTTCTCAATTGCTGCTACTGATATAGTTGGCGGCTTAGAACTTCCGGACTATCTGGAAGAAGAAACTGTGTTTATCTGCTGCAATCCTACTGACAATAAATTTGGATTCTGGGGAGATGAACTTATTTTCTCTAATGGTAAAGTAATCTCTTCTAAAAAATATAAAGAGAATTTGGTAGAAAGGACTGTACCGCATTCCTTTGCAAAAAGATCACTTTACAAAGGAAAACCTTTCACAGTTGGTGCTTTGGCAAGACTTAACTGTATTGGTGATAGATTGAAAAAAGAAGCAGGTAAGAAATATAAAAAATATAAAAATCCACGCTGGTTAAAGAATCCATTATTCAATAACCTGGCTCAAACAATTGAAATGATCTATTGCCTCGAAAGGATTCCAGAACTGGTTGATATTCTGCTTAAACTTCCCACACCTGAATTTGAAAAGCCGGCTAAAAAGAAAGGTAGGGGAGTGGGAACTGTGGAAGCTCCACGCGGACTTTTAGTTCACGATTACAGCTTTGAGGATGGTTATGTTACAAATGCTAACATCATCACACCTACTGCCTATAATCTCGATGACATTGAAAAGTATTTTAAGAACTCTGCTTTTAACTTGAATAAAGCCGGTAAAAACACAGATGAGATTGCCTTTGAACTTGAAAAAATTGTGCGAGCTTATGATCCCTGTATTAGCTGTGCTACCCATCTGGTTAAAGTAGTAAAAAAATAGAAAAAGTGTGAATAAAAAAAATGAAGTTAAAGAGGTGCTGATTCATTTCATCATCTCTTTTTTTTGCATTCCAACGCGGGACAGCCTGTGTGAAAACTGATTTCTTTAAGTTATCACGACCCCCATCCCTAACCCTTCCCCCTATCGAGGGGGAAGGGAACTGCCTGCGACAAAAGGAGATAGGTTCTCCCCCTGAATAGGGGGAGTTAGAGGGGGTTACAAAAAATCGTGCTTTTCATCTGTTTTCACAC
>JABMPU010000184.1 GCA_013203665.1 Armatimonadota bacterium | reverse complement strand
GTTCTGGGTTCTGGGTTCTGGGTTCTGGGTTATGGGTTCTGGGTTCAGAGGTTCAGGGTTCTGGTTGGGATGAAAAAAAATCCGACCAAAATGAATGCAATTGCAAAAAAGTCTTGACTTTTGTGCAGTGTGATTAAAAAAAGTCGTATGAAAAGATTTCAAAAAGAACAAATCATTAAAGACCTGGAAAAGAAAATTGTCTTTATTGTGGGCCCCAGGCAAGTTGGTAAAACCTGGTTAGCAAAAGATATTGCCAAATCTTTTGCAAATCCGGTTTATCTTAATTATGATAGGTTGGAAGACAGGCAAATCATTCATAATGAAGCCTGGTTAGATTCAACCGACCTATTGATTTTAGACGAACTCCATAAAATGAAGAACTGGAAAAATTTCATTAAAGGAGTGTTTGATACAAAGCCGGATGGTCAAAAAATATTGGTTACAGGAAGTGCTCGGTTAGACACATTCAGATATTCGGGAGATTCACTTTTGGGTCGCTTTTTTCTGCATAGATTGTTACCTTTCACACCTGCAGAAATTTATAAGATTGAAGAAGATATTCCTTTAGATACTTTTCTCGCTAAAGGATGTTTTCCCGAGCCATTTCTGGCTGCGGATATTAATGAAGTTAATCGCTGGAGAATGCAATATATTAATGGTCTCATCCGTTATGATATTCTCGACTTTGAGAGAATTCATGAAATAAAAGCAATCGAAACTATTTTTGAATTGTTACGCCACAGGATCGGTTCACCTATCTCTTTCAGGTCAATTTCGGAGGATGTAGGAATTTCTTCTAACACTGTAAAGAAATATATTCAAATTTTAGAGTCTTTATTCGTCATTTTCAGGATAAATCCTTTTTCCAAAAATATTGCTCGTTCCCTTTTGAAGGAACCAAAGCTCTATTTTTATGATATTGGGCTGGTAAAAGGAGATGAGGGAATTATTCTGGAAAACCTGGTTGCTTTGTCTCTTCAGAAAAAAGCTTTTGAAATCGTGGATTATACAGGAAAAAATGCCTGCTTGAATTACCTGAGAACAAAAGATGGCAAAGAAGTTGATTTTTGTTTTGTGCAGGATGATAATATTCAATATATTCTGGAGGTAAAATTATCCGATTCCTCTATCAGTAAACCTCTTAAATATTTCCACGAAAAATATAACCTGCCTGCCATACAACTGGTAAAAAACCTGAAAAGAGAACACAAACAAAACTCGATTAATATTTTGAAAGCAGAAGAATTCTTGAAAAAATTGTAAAATTACATTGCTCCTTCAACCGTCTCGGTTGAAGGAAATGTTTGAAACGACCGTCCCGGTCGGATTATAATAAATTTGGTTTGTGAATTATGGAACACCGAGACGGTGTTGTAGAAACACAGTGTTTCAACCGAGACGGTTGAAACAACGGAGTAAAAGTTCGACCAAAACGAACAGCTATGCAAAAAAGTCTTGACTTTTGTGCAATGAATGATGTGAATATAATTGGAGTGAATAATTGTTGAATAATGTTAAAAAAAAGAAAATTTATTTGTGGAGGTAATCGTTCAACAACATTTATATGATGGCTGAACAATATACGAACTGATTAATACTAAATAATGAAAAATAAGCACGATATAGAGACATATTTCAAACTTGCGGAAGGAGCTAATTTTTTCTTAGACGAATCATTTCATTACATTAATGAATCTCTGTCATATGAATTTGCTTCAAAACTATTCTCTGAGAAGATAGAATCTATTGAACCATCAGAAGAAGAAAGAAAGATAAATGCCAATTCAAATTTACCAGAAGATACTATCGGTCTCCTGCAAGCCGAAATCCCGGATGTTTTACAAGGAGAAACTCTTAATTTAATGTCAAAGGCTTGGGAACAAGCACAAATCTTGTCCAAAACAAGAAATCATAAATTTGGAATGAATCATGAAATAAATTCAATAGAAATGCTTGGACATCTTAACAATTTCGGTTTCTTCATTGAAACATTGGTTAATAGACATCTTTTATACTTAATGCAATCCAATTACATAGATGATTTTAGCTATGCGAGAATTTCAATAGCGAAAATTATGGAGCGATTAATTTTCATATTCAAAGAAAGTTTAAATGAAAATAAAGTTCACTTAAACGAAATTGCGAAACTATTTAGTTTACGCAATAAAACGGTACATTATACACCAGACAATGCCAGAGCTTTAAAACCGAAAGTTTTTGAAATGATTCAAATATGGAAACAGTCTAAAAAAATAATTGAGAGGTTTGAAAAAGTTGAGAATTTCAATGAAGACCAATTTTCAATTAAATTAAATAATCACATAATCTGTTTTAAGAGTAAGTGGACTTAAAAAGCCAGCTAACAACAAAAATAATCACCATTAAAAATGGCGATTATACAAACCGTTAACACCAGTTGTATGATGGCTGAACAACATACGAACTGCTTAATATGTTAGATTAAATAATGTGAATAGGATATCTTATGAAATCAATATTTGAAGTATACAAAAATCAATAAAATTAAAAGAGTTAAATATGAAAAAGAAAGGAGGGTGTTATGTTTTACGACTTAGATGGATTGGAAACTTATCTTTATAAAATAATTGAAGATTACATGGAGTTTGGTGTTATTGATTCTGATGTAGATTTTGAACTTTATGAAATATTAATAGCTGATATTATAACATTGGATGCACTTGAGGTAGGTGAAAAGAATCAAAGCCAAAAATTAACCACCTTATACGCTGATGAAATAAAAGAAAAGTTATTAGCCGAGAATATTTCAAAAATTGATCAATACTTTAACAAACCAATTGATAATAAAAAATTGATTAAAGCTTTACTAACTTCTTATCGAACAACATGTTTTTTAATTGCTAAACAGATTTTTGAAAAAAAAGTGTAAATTATTATTCCATTGCACCAACAGGTGTGTTTATCAGTTAGGTTTAGTTTGTATCTTAAGATTCAAACCTTAGTCGATTCGTTTTTGTTGTATTCGTTACGATCTCTCAACGTGCAGGTAAGTTAAGAAATATAATGGAGAAAAAATGAAAAAACTAATGCTTTTACTATGTTTGATTTTTATATGTATTTCATGCTTAAAGAAAATTACATGTGATAAGTTTAATTTGCACACTAGTTTACAAGATAATACTTTGTACATAAGCATTGAATCGGACTTACCGGATTATACTAACATAATTGTAAGTATTTCAAGATCATACTGGCAAAAAGGGGAAACTGATGAATACTCTAGTATTAAATACTTTACTGAGAAATCAAATCTAAAAAAGTGGAAAAATACTAAAAAAATTTTGTTAGATAATACCAGATGGAAAGCTAAACTTAAAATACGTGAAGATAGAATGGTTGGAAAGGGTGATTTGGAATATCAAGTTAGTAAGATAAATGATAATATATCAGTTGATGTAACTGTTATTGAAAAACAATCTAATTCCGCATTTGGAAAAAATAATAAAAATTTGATAGGGAATGAAGTAAAAACTGAAAACATTCATGTTGTAAGGAAAAGAAAGGAAATTATTTACCCACTATCCATAAATGAAAAACTTACAAGTAATATAAAGAAAAAAGAAAAGAAATTAGATGGAAAATGGATTGATAATAAAGGATCTCCAAATATAATTCATGTCTATGAAAAAAATGGAATAATCCATGTTAATACACATTGGAGTAGTGGTAGTATTTATAAACAAACAGCTTTTATAAAAACTATCAATAACGAAAAAAGATATTATGTGTCTGATAGTTCAATGAATGAATATTTTATTTTTGGAAAATCGAATGAAATGAGATGGTATGATGATTTTGGACTATTTGAAGTATGCAAAAAGCAATAAAATTATAGAACGTTGCACCTTCAACCGAGACGGATGAAACAACGAAAATAAAATAATAATCAGGAGAAATAGATGGAAAATGGATTGATTCTGGGAAACAAGATATTCGATATAGTTGTTGTTGCTTTAATAATTGCACAAACGATGAAGGTTATCATCTCTTTATTCACAGATAAAAGATTGAACTTCAGGAAATTCCTCGATACAGGCAGTATGCCCAGTTCCCATACTGCATCTGTTGTTTCTCTTACCACAGCGATAGGAATATTCGAAGGAGTAGATTCGGTACTTTTTGCTCTGAGTACAGTTTTTGCCATTGTAGTTATGTATGATGCTTCAGGTGTGCGTCGCGCAGCCGGAAAACAAGCCACTGTCCTGAACAAGATCGTAGAAAATATCCGCAAGAAAGAAGGTCATACAATTCTGGAGGAAAACCTGAAGGAACTTCTTGGTCACACACCTTTGGAAGTTATTGCGGGTGCTGCTCTGGGCGTAGCAGTTGCTTTTATTATGAGTTAAATTTGTTTTTCGCATACCCTCATAATTTGCAGAAATGTGAATACTAACTTTATGAATAAAAATAAGATAAGAAGATAAATTGACTTGAAAATTACTGTTCGAAGAAGCCCACAAATTTATTTGTGGGAATATGATTCGTGTAAAATAATTAACGGTTTCAACCGTTTTTCAAATAAAACAAAAACCATTAAAATGGTTAACTTGAAAGGGTTTGTTTTAATTTCTCCCACAAATAAATTTGTGGGCTTCTAATAATTTACTTTTTTATGATTTTCAGTATCAAAACCAATTTGATTATTTTTTTTCTGGGGACAATTTTGTGGCAATTTCTTTCTGTTGACAGGAAAAAGAAATATTTTTCCGTAGTTCAAAAATTTCAAAAAAAAAGGAGGAGAAATGTTAGACAAAACTGCAGACTTGGCAGGACCGGGAATTAGTACTTACGAAGAAGTGGAAAAAATACTTCCCAGCGATTACAGAGCTTTACTGACCCCAAGAGAAACAATGATTGCTTTATTTGAAATGAAGAAGTACATCGAAGAAAATCTGTGTAAAGAACTCAACTTGATAATGGTTCAGGTTCCACTCATTGTTGATATTAAAAGTGGAGTAAATGACTATCTTGACAGGGATGGCTCCAGATCACCAGTAGGATTTCCAGCCGGACTTGGACTTGACGAACCTATTCAGGCACAGGTAGTACAGGCAGCTACAAAATGGAAACGTGCTGCTCTCAAACAATTTGGCTGTAAAGTGGGAGAAGGTGTAAACACTGATATGAAAGCTGTCAGGAAGGATTATTTTTTGGATCATGATCACTCATCTTATGTGGATCAGTGGGATTGGGAAAGAGTTATGACTTTTGGAGACAGAAACCTGGACTTCCTTAAAGCTATTGTTAAGAAAATCTGGAAAGTTTTATACGGAGCAGGAAGACATGCTCAAGAACTTTTCCCTCAGTTAAAAGACAGCAGATACCCGGATTTCCCGGAAGAGCTTAAATTCATTCATGCTGAAGAAATCCTGGAAATGTTTCCTGACCTTCCACGTAAAATGCGTGAAACTGAGATTGTAAAAAAATATAATGCTGTTTTCATTATTGGAATTGGCTGGGTACTCAAAGACGGTTATCCACACGAAATGAGAGCTGCAGATTATGATGACTGGGTAACCGAAACAACCTCTGAAGCAGGAAAACCAACACATGGACTTAACGGTGATATCCTGGTTTGGAATCCTGTAACCAAGCGTCGTCATGAACTGACTTCAATGGGTATTCGCGTGACCAAAGATACTCTCAAACAACAGCTTGAGATCACCGGTCAAATGGATTTCCTGAAACTTCCATATCACAAAGCAATTCTCAATGATGATATTCCTTTGAGTATTGGCGGTGGCATCGGACAATCCAGGACCTATATGTATTTTCTCAGGAAAGCTCACCTCGGTGAAGTAAGTGTAACTATCTGGCCACAACAACTTAAAGATATTTGTGCTAAAAAGAACATCTTTGTTTTAGAATAGAAGTATTATTATTATTAAATTGAAACGACCGTGAGAAGATCAGCTTGCGGTCGTTGTTTTCCCTTCTTGTTTCCAAATTTCATTTGGGAACACAATTGTTAACGAAATTGTATTTCAAATTAATTTTATCTCATCTCTCCAAATGAAATCATAGTAAAACTTTTCAAAAAAATGCATTCCCAAATGCAATTTGGGAAAGAGTAGATCCTGCTTGCCAAGTC
>JABMPU010000016.1 GCA_013203665.1 Armatimonadota bacterium | reverse complement strand
TCTCGCTTATTTTTTATATACATTGTTAGCGGTTCGTGCTTCTTTATGATTGTTGTCATGTCTGTCTTTTCTGATATACATTGGTGTTTACAAATGTGTTTTAAATATTATTCCAATTTTGAAATGTCACTGTATAATTGTTTCAAATGCTCGTTGGACATATCTAATATTGGTTCATACATAAATGAATTCAGGTGAATATTTTCAGGGGTCATTAAATTAACATCTTCAAGAAGTTTCATTACTTCTATTTCTCCACTAAATATTTCTACAAATTTTTTGAAGAGAGTAAGTGTTTGATTTTTTGTTATTGCTTTCCAATAATAATCATCATCAATTTTTGAAATCATATATTTCTCAGCTTTCAAACGAATAGCAATTGCAAGCACAATCTTATTTTCTAACTCAATAACTTCAGTGGTTTCTTGCAAAATATTATCTGCTGTTTCAAATATTAAATCAATAACAATTTTCTCTGGATTGCTTAATGTCAAAGTGCTTTTATCAATAAGAATTTCTTTGAAAATCGTTTCAAGATTACTAATAGTAATAGTTTGTGAATCTTCTTTTATATGGAGGAGTGATGTTAGTTTTAAAAAGTGTGCAGCAAAACCGGAATACTCTGCAATATTCCTAACAAAAGGAATTGAAGAAATTAACATAGCCTCTTTATCTGCTTTGTGAAAATTATTTCTCCATGTTAAGAAAGGATTTTTTTGATATGTTTCCTCAACCAGTTCAATCCCCTTTTTAGTTTTAATAGTTTGCAGTTTATTCTCTCTATCCATATATAACCTGCTGCTGACAGTTCTATAAAAATCAAAATTATGAGTAAGAATAATTTGCTTGAAAATGCTTTCATTGGAAATGTCGTTTAAGTATGCAATTATTGAATACTTGTTTTTGTAATCAAAAGAATCTGCAATATCATCAACTACAAATAGTGTTTCCTGTTTGCTTTGCAATCGAGCTTCCACTTCAAAAATAATATTCAAAATATAAAGTGCCCTCAGTTCACCACTACTTAAAACCTGAAATAATTCCTTTTCTTCAATAGGTGTATTATCACCAAAATCATGGAATACAAACTTTATAATTGGCAATTCACTTTTTAGAATTACATCTTCCTGATTCTCTACTGAAAGTTTAAACGGAACGAAAAATCTATTATTGAATTCATCAATGACTTTTATCCATTGTGTTTTTTCCTTTTTTGCTTGCGCAACAATTTTTTCAATTTCCGATTGGCCTTTACCATATTCTGATTCCAGTGTTTTATATGCTTCAACATTTCTTTTTAAATATGAAATCCAAAGATTTTGTTTAAAAGAATTAAGGTTCGCTAATTCAGGAAGTATTGATGGATTTGTTTCAACATAATCTCTAAAAGCTCTTAAATCTGCATGGGCTGTAATCTTTTTGTCTATTTCTTCAAATGCTTTTACTAAATCTGGATTTTTAAGAATGCTATCCTTTTCTTGTTGAATGACTTCTTCTAATTCGGCTTCTGTTGTTATTACTCTATCATTCTCTTTCGCATGGAGAGAAACAGTATGGTTCGCTTTAAAAAAACCATTGTCTTTTAAATTCTTTGCTATCACAGAAGCATTATTATGATTGAAAACTCCTTTTTTGAAATATGTAGATGAATCAATTAATTCGTTGTATTTATCAATGTATTCAGTCAGTTTAGTTTTAAAATCTTTTGTTTCTAAAAAGGCAACTGCTCTATCATTAAATATCTTTTGATAGATAATATTTTCAAATTCAGGTTCAGCTTTATCAAATACCTCAGTTTTAACTCTGAGCATGGATTTGAAAAACTCTTTTGGTGTGTGAGTAAAGTCATTTGAAAAGGTTTCTTCAATACCTTTTTTCACCCCTGAAAGATTTTTCAATTCAACCAATAGAATTTCTTTCTTATCGTCAATATCAGCATGAATTTTTTCATACTTTTCTTTCAGTTTCTTGTTCACTAAGAGTGTTGAGATTTTTTTTGATTTAAAATCCCGTGAATAGGGCGAAACAACAAAAACTTTATTGCTTATTAATTCTGTAGCGGATTCATCTGTAATATTTCTCTTTGTTTTTCTGTCTTTAAAAATTGAATCGTGAGATTCTTCGCCGTTACTTATATCCAAAAATGTTTTTGCAAAAGAAGTTTTCATTGCGCCGTTGGGAGCATAAATCGCGTATGTGCTTTTTTCCGTGAAATCAAAACTGCATTTCAGTTTTTTTATTCCATAACAGTTTTCTAATTCTATGTTCAGCTTTTTCATTGTGCTTTCTTTTCTTGGTTGTTCAATTTCTGTCTTTTTTCGTTGTGCGGGCCATCAATAGCATAACCGCTAACACTTGCTAAACGTAATTATTGGGTTTAGCGGGGTTAGTCTTTAATACGCAGTTACGTTTTAACCGGAAT
>JABMPU010000183.1 GCA_013203665.1 Armatimonadota bacterium | reverse complement strand
TTCTAAAACAAGTGGAGGTGGATCAACGTTTCCAAAATAGAGATCGATCAAATTTGTGTTTGTTCCGTTTGTCCAGTTCAAATCAACTTCAACAGAAACATCTATTGCACCGTTTTCCGGATCTGGATTTGTAGCAGGATCCGGAGGAGGAATATTTTCAATTTCAGTTGTGAAATCCCAGATATCAGCAGTTGAACTGCCAGCAACATTTTTGCAGACCACTTTCCAATAGTAAGTCTCTTCATAATCCAGAGTACCCGGATCATAAGTTTCGATGGGAGTGTTATTTTCCAGGATAAGAGGAGGAGGATCAACATTGCCGAAATAAAAATCTATCAATTCAGTATTATTACCGTTTGTCCAGCTCAGATCAGTGTTAATGGAAACATTAATTGCTCCATCTTCCGGATTTGGATTTGCAGCAGGCTCCGGAGGAATAATTTCAATTTCAGTTATAAAATTCCAGAGTTCAGCTGTTGAGCTACCTACATCATTTTTGCAGACCACTTTCCAATAGTAAGTTTCTTCATAATCCAAAGTACCTGGGTCGTAAGTTTCAATGGGAGTATTATTTTCCAGAATAAGAGGTGGAGGATTAAAATTCCCAAAATAAAGGTCGATTAAATTTGTGTTTGCTCCGTTTATCCAATTCAGATCAGCTTCAATAGAAACATTGATTGCTCCATTTTCCGGATTTGGATTTGAAGCAGGATCCGGAGGCGGTAACATTAAGATGTCAACATCATCTCTTGGTTCAAGTTTGAAAGCTTCATAAGTATAGTCAGAAACACCGGTGATAGAATAGATAAAGTCATTTAAAACTGGAACGTAAGTATAATCACCTAGGTCTCCAACAACACATGGTCCGCTTCCATCATCTATTTCCCATTCACCATAACCAAGATCTTCGTTAGTTACTGTAACGTTTTGAACCTGAACAAGAACGCCTTCGTAATCTTCGGAAGAAGCAAGATCAGATGTGGAGATAATTACAGGGGCAGGAAGATCTGCTGATCCCAGAATGGTCATATTGATAATGTCTGTGATCTCGGTTTTATCGAAATATTCATCTACCAAACCGGAAATTACTATTTCATCACCAATTGCAACTGTTTGCATGGGGTAGATCACTATTCCATTCCAGGCTCCATCTCCATCCTGAATAAAGAAATAAAGATCAAAAATGGCTGTAACAACTCCGGAAGTTTCTACTAATTCACCAACATGAGGTGATGGACCTGTGGTGGAATATTGAATTTCATAAATTGTATAAGAAGTAATAGGTATTGGTTCGATAATAGAGAAAGGATCATCACTCTGATCCATCGGATCTCCATCAATCGCATCTGAAATAATAATAACATACCAATCACTAATTAATTGATCGATAGGGATATTCCATTCCCAGGAACCATCATTTTCAGTGGAAGCAACCAGAATCTCGCGTGTTCTTTCATAAACCTGCTCTAATTCAATTTTCACATTATCTGTAAAATTTATTGAAATCCAGTTAATGTCGTGAGTGGAACCCTGTTCCCACTGTTCTCCACCATTGGGACTGGATACTATAATTGTAGGTTGCGGAGCACCCCCAATTGTCTGTCCATTATTCAGGTTTCCGGGAGTTTCCGCAGCAGGTGGCTGCCAGAAAAAATCTGCATAGTTCGAGCCATCACCTGCAAGTTGCAGTGATTCTCCAATTTGAGTATCGCCTCCTTCTTCAACACCTATATCAGTTGACATTACACCAACTGCCGGTCCGTCCCCAGCCTCAAAAGTTCCTTCATAGCTTAGAAATTGACCCGGAATAAGAGTGCCCTGATAATCAATAGCGATACCGTCAGGAGCTCCATTTTGGATGCCATTTTCCGGAAATTCATAATAGTAAAGTGTAAAAGTATCACTAGTAATTCCGGTAGTAAATTGGTCTAAGGTTTTTGAATCATAAATAGCTCCTGCGTTGCCGTTATACAGGGTGATTGTAAAATCGTTTAATGTATAACTTCCTGCATTTTCAAGAACTATCTCAAGAAATTCTCCGACATCAGTACTATAATTGTCATAATGCAATTCATTCAGCCAGATATTCTGTGCAGACAAAGAGACTGCTAATGAAAATAGAATAAAAATTACAATAATTTGTTTCATTTTTTTCCTCCTAATTCTTTTACATTTTTTGGAATGATTTCCTGAAAACGTAAATATAATGTCAATTCTTTTTCGAGTTTGAAACAAAAAAAGGCTGAAGAAAATTTTTCAACTATGAAGAAATGCTAAAAAAATAACCTGGTTTTACATCTTCCTAAATTCTATTGCAGGTTCAATCCGGAAGCTGCCGGATTGAACCTGAATGTTTTGTTCAGACTACAACTCCGAACCAGTATCATGAAACGATTGCGAAGGTATAGAACCATTCGCAAGGTCATTTCAGGAGGATCATTTTCTTGGAATTTTCAATATCTCCCGCTTTAAGTTTATATAAATAAATTCCTGAGGAGACGGGTTGATCCTTTGAGTCGGTACCGTTCCAGATAACCTCATTAATTCCTAATTTCAAATTTCTAATTTCTAATTTCTTAATTTTCTGTCCTTTCAAATTATAGATCACCAACTCCGTGCTCACTGTGTGCTCCGTGGTGAAAGAGATGGTTGTAGAGGGATTGAACGGATTGGGATAATTTCCCAATAGTTGAACTGAAGAACAGATTGGATCGTCGACTGCACTCTCAAAAACAAAATCATCATCATCTCTCGGTTCGAGTTTGAAACTTCCATATGAGTAATCAACAACTCCGGTAATAGAATAGATAAAGTCGTCTAAAACTGGAACATAAGTATAGGTTCCCAGATGTCCAACGCGACAGGGACCGGATTCATCATCGATCTCCCATTCTCCATAACCAAGGTCTTCATTAGTAACGGTTACATCTTGAACTTGCACGAGAACGCTTTCGTATTCTTCGGAAGTAGCAAGAGCAGATGTAGAGATAATAACAGGAGCAGGAAGAGCTGCTGTTCCAAGAATGGTCATATTAATAATGTCTGTTATTTCTGTTTTCTCGTTATATTCTAAAACCGTACCGGAAATTGTGATTTCATCACCAATTTCGACTGTTTGCAGGGGATAGATCGTAATTCCATTCCAGGCTCCCGTTCCATCCTGAATGAAGAAATAATATTCAAAAATGGCGGTAACAACACCTGTAGTTTCTACGAGTTCACCTTCGTGTGGAGAAGGTCCGGTTGTAGAATATTGAATTTCATAGATAGTGTAAGGATTTACTGGAATCGGCTCTATGATCGAAAATGTATCATCACTTTGATCCATCGGGTCACCATCGATTGCGTCAGAAATGATGATAACATACCAGTCACTGATTAATTGATCGATCGGGATATTCCATTCCCAGGAACCATCATTTTCGGTGGAAGCAACCAGAACCTCCCTGGTTCTTTCGTAAACCATTTCCAATTCAATTTTTACATTATCTGTAAAATTCATTGAAATCCAAGATATGTTGTGAGTTGAACCTTGTTCCCACTGTTCTCCACCATTAGGACTGGATACAATAATTGTCGGTTGTGGAGTACCGCCAATCGTCTGACCATTATTCAGGTTTCCGGGAGTTTCAGTAGCTGGTGGCTGCCAGATAAAATCAGTATAGATGGAACCATTACCCAGAAGTTGAAGTGACTCTCCAATTAAAGTAGAGCTACTTTCAGAAACACCGATATCAATAGAAATAACACCATTTGCTGGTCCATCCAATGCTTCAAAAGTACCTTCATAACTCAGGAATTGACCGGGGATAAGAGTACCCTGATAGTCGATAGCAATACCGTCCGGAGCTCCATTTTGGATACCTTCTTTATAATAATAAAGAATCAGGAATTCATCAACACCCGTGCCAACCGTAAATTGATCTAAAGTTTTAGAATCGTATTCTAAACCATTGTTACCATTGTAAAAAGTTACAGTATAATCGGATAATTCATTTCCCGGGATCTCTTCCAGAACTACTTCAACAAATTCACCTTCATCAGTACTTACATTGTCATAATGCAATTCATTCAGCCAGATATTCTGTGCTGATAATGAAATTGCTAATGAAAATAAAATAAATACCACATTAATTTGTTTCATTTTTTTCCTCCATTTTTTTTGTTAATTCTCTGAAATGATTTTCTGAAAATATGAATATAATGTCAAATCTTTTTCGATTTTGGAACAAAAAAAAAGAGCTGAAGAAATTTTCAACCACACCAGTTAGTCAACGGAACACCCAGATACACTCATTCCTCCTTACTGGCAGGTGAAGGGAATTCAGTTCAAGTATTTTTTTATTTTATTAAAACTATCTTTTTGGAATAAATTAATTTTCCAACTTTTAATTTGATAACATAAATTCCGGAAGTGACTGATTTGTTATTTTCATCTCTTCCATCCCAAACAGCACTGCTCGTTCCCAAACTCCAGTTTGGGAATGGAAGTAATGTCCTAATTATTTGTCCCTTGATATTATATATCTCAATTCGTGAATTTTCGTGTAAATCCGTGGTTTCAAAATAAATCGTGGTTGCCGGATTAAATGGATTTGGGAAGTTTTGTAAAATGAGATTGCTGGCTGAGATTGTCTGAGAGTCTGTATTTGTAGAACTTAAACTGATAAAATCTGCATAAACAGGAAGATGATCTGATGCATAATAAAGAGCATCAGCAACTTCCGGAGACACTGCAGAATTTGTACCGTAGTTTATGGATTGATTAAGGTGATTGCCATCATTTCCAACTGATACTAACGAGCCTTCGATAAATTCGATTTCCGCATTATTATTGATTTCATAATAAGTAAAAATGAAATCGAAACGATCATCTAAGCCACCTCCAACTCCCCCTCCGAATTGGTTAGTTCGTGAAGATTGAGTGTGTGCTTCACAGAAATCCGCATTATTATGCCAGTTGCCAACCAGATCCGACCAGTCTTTTGCTCGTCCGGTATTATTGGTTTCATCTGCAATAAATTTTTGATATGCTGGTTCTGAGCTGGTATAAAAATTCATATCACCTGCGATGATGAATTCTGTTCCTTGTTCAAACTGGTTGAGATGATTCCTTAGTATGGTAACTGCTGCAAGTCTTTGCTGTTCATATCCTTGAGAGGATTTTAAATGACAACTGTAAATTCGAATTTGATTGCCATTGATTTCAAGAACATATTCGGAAATATCACGAGGATAGGAATTAACAACATCCTGAGAAATCAAGGTTGCTTTTGAAGTTTTATAATAGAGCATATTATTCAAATCACCATCATCAACAAATTCTGCTCTGGCAAATTCGATTCCATCTGAATTGAGGATGTCCAGCATCAAATCTGACCCCGGTTCATCTTCGATTTCCTGCATAATCACAATATCAGGATTTGCTTCATTAAAAACAGTTTCGAAATCGGAGAAACGGCTCTGACCGCTGTATACAGAAAACATCAGAGAATTATAAGTCATAACTCTGAAGTTTGTATCTGAAATCAAACTGGAAAATAAAATGATGAATAATAAAAAGATAATAATTTTTTTCATAATGTTTGTTTAGTCCAAAAATTGAATTTTAAAATTACTCTATCAAGAACTGATTACCATTCTCTGATTTCAATTTGAGCAAGGAGAGGAGCCAGTTTTGAAGTAGTTGATTTTTGATATATTTTCACTGCTTCCTGGAAATTATACCAATCGGATTTTTCATAGTCTTCTTTGAATGAAAATTTATCTTTAACAGGATCCAAAATAAATTTTTTATCATCGAGTAATTTTATTTTTTGTTTAACTGCTTTTGAAAACCAGGAATACTTATCATATACAGCTTCAGTTTCTAATTCGTTGAAAAGAGATTTGAATTTTTCGATTCTCTCATTTTGCTGTTTCTTTGCCAAAGGAAGTTGTGTTTCTGTAATGGAATCTCCGATTATATTGGAAATGTTTTGTTTAACTTCAGACCAATTATTCGGGAAAGAAGTTAAGAAAAGATAATTTGAATACAATTTTTTCGCAGCAAAAAGCACTCTTTCTTTATTATTTATTGTCTGATTTTCCTCAATCAGTCTCGGATCAAACCAGATGAGATTCGGAATGTCCGGTTTGTAACCTGCATCTGCATGACCAATATTTGGTATCAGAGTTTCCCAAACTCCATTTAAGGCATTAATTTCATCAAATGTTCCCACAAAATTCTGATGGGAAAAAGTATCAGCAAGCATATGAGAAGCAATTCCCAATGAAAAAAGATTGTCATTTTTGGTAGATTCAAAAAATATTTCCTGAGAATAGCTGCTTGCCGGGCTGGTCATAAGAAGATGCATTTTTCCATCGAGTCGTCTGACTTTAGAACTGGTTGGATTTCCAGGCAGGAAATGGAAGAGAAGATAAATTCTCAGTAGTTTTTTTAAAGGTTTTGTGATATTTTTGGTCTGGCTTATATAATTTTCATAAGCTATTCCTTCCGGAGTTTCAATCGAAAACTGGAATGAATTATCATCTACCAACTGTGAGGAATAAGCAATGATTTCTGATTCATCTTTATCAAATCCCGCCTTAATAGCCAGGTATTTTGTAATGTAATAATGAAACTCAATATTCATTTGAAAACCTTTAAACTTTTTAATAATTTCTGAGAATCAATTTAATTCCAAGATTTTAAATAACTTACGTGTGTAAAATGTTTGGTTTTATTTTTTATGTCAATAAATTTATATTTTTTTACCTATTTTGTTTTTGTAATAAACAAAAAAAGTCTGCTCTGAAGGCAGACTTTTTCGTATATTCGAATTTTTAAAGCAGATCTGCATAAAGAGGAAATTTCTCACAGAATTCTCTTACTTCAATTTTTATTTCTGCTAATTTTTCTTCATCCTGATAATTATGATAAACCTGATAAATAAACTCTGCGACCTGTTTCATTTGCTCTTCTTTCATTCCACGAGTGGTAACTGCCGGAGTTCCCAGACGAATACCGGAAGCAACGAACGGCTTACGTGTATCAAAAGGAACTGTGTTTTTATTGGCGGTAATGCCGGCTTTATCCAGGCATCCTTCCATTTTCTTACCGGAAGGACCTCCTTCTTCTTCAGTACCCAGATTTATCAACATCAGGTGTGTATCTGTTCCTCCTGAAACAATATTGAATCCTTTTTCAGAAAGTGAGTTTGCTAAAGTTTCCGCATTTTTAATAATCTGTTTTTGATAATTTTTGAATTCTGAAGTTAGAGTTTCTTTGAAAGCAGCAGCTTTAGCTGCGATGATATGCATCAAAGGGCCACCCTGCGTACCGGGAAATACCCAGCGATCAACAGCTTTGGCATATTCTTCTTTGCACAGAATCATACCACCCCGCGGACCACGCAATGTTTTGTGGGTTGTAGTTGTAACGATATCTGCGTAAGGAATAGGAGATTGATGCAATCCTGCTGCAATTAATCCGGCAATGTGTGCCATATCTACAACGAATTTTGCGTTCACTTCATCGGCAATTTCTCTGAATTCAGCAAAATTAATTTTTCTTGGATATGCACTTGCTCCGGTAAGGATCATTTGTGGTTTCACTTCCAAAGCGATTTTTCGGATTTCATCATAATCGAATTGCTCGGTTTCCTTGTTAACTCCGTAAGGAACGATATTAAATAAGGAACCGGAGAAACTGAGAGGATGTCCGTGAGTAAGGTGTCCGCCATGCGAAAGTTCCAAGCTGAGAATAGTATCGCCCGGTTTGATAATGGCAAAATAAGCAGCCATATTTGCTTGAGAGCCGGAATGCGGTTGGACATTGGTATGTTCAGCCCCGAATATTTCTTTTGCTCTTTCGATTGCCAGTTTTTCTACTTCGTCGATATACTCGCAACCACCGTAATAACGACCATAAAGTTTGTAATTTATTTTACCTGTTTTTTTGCTCCAGCGATATGGATAGCCTTCTGCATATTTGTTGGTTAAAACAGAACCGGCTGCTTCCAATACAGCTCTGGAAACAAAATTTTCCGAAGCTATCAGTTCCAGATTTTCAGATTGACGTTTCAATTCACTGTGCATTGCTGCATATAATTCGGGATCTTGCTTTTTTATGAATTTCATTTGTCATCTCCTTTTTCATATCTTGATATTTTATCTATTCGTCTCTGATGCCTTCCTCCATCAAATTCTGTGGAAAACCAGACTTTAATGATCTCTTTTGCCAAGCTATGGGAAATAAACCGTCCCTGAAGAACAAGGATATTTGCATCGTTATGCTGACGAGATAAACGTGCAAGTTCCACTGAATTGCATAATGCTGCCCGGATTCCTTTTACTTTGTTCGCAACAATACTCATCCCAAGTCCGCTGCCACATATCAGAATTCCTCTTTCACATTCACCTTTGGCAATAGCTTCTGCTGCTTTGAACCCGGTGTCTGGATAATCCATGGATTCAGTTGAATGAGTACCAAAGTCTATGAGTTCATGTTCTGTCATGTAGTCTTTTATGCTTTCCTTTAATTCAAAGCCGGCATGATCAGATGCTAATGCTATTTTCAAATTATTCACTCCTTCCTGAAAATCATAGCCACAACTGTCTTATCATTACCGCCCATACTGGACATCATTCCAAAAGGTTTATCAGGACTTATTTTTACCTGGCAGTCACCTGCTTTTCCTAATAATTGTTTCACAACATCTATAGCCTGTCGAACACCACTTGCTCCAGTGGGATGTCCATAACCAACCAGACCACCTGTTGTATTGGTAGGAATAATTCCATCGGATTTTGTATTTCCATCTGTAATGAAATCTGCACCTTCTCCATAACCAGCTACTCCAGCAGCTTCAACTGCTAGTAATCCTGCAATAGTAAAGCAATCATGCACATCCAACACACTCAAATCAGAAGATTTGATTTCTGCTCGATCATAAGCTCGTTTAGCAGCAACTGCACAGGTAGAAAGTTTTGTAAGGTCGGGTGGGGGAGTTGTAAGATTATCCTGAACCTGGGCATAAGAAATAACTTCAACAGCATCTTTTAATTCCACGCCAATTTTTTTAAGTCCTTCTTCAGATGCAAATATCAAAGCAGAGCCTCCATCAGAGACTTTTGAGCAATCGAATACATTAATGTGTTCACAAAAAGCTTTCGGATTTGGTGATGTCATACCAGTTGCTAAAAGGTCGGAATTTTTGTTGTGATATTCCTGAGCATCCGGATTTTTTCGGGCATTTTCAATGGCATTAACATACCAGTGAGCCATACCTTCTCTCACTTTTTCATTACCGAATTTCTCATAGCAAGCACCTGCACGGCGGGAAAACAAATCAGGAAAGAAATAAACATGACCTTTTTTTCTATTGCCAGAAAACCAGTCAGCTCCAGCAAGATAGTCTGCTCCGTAAATTGCTTTTACTGAATTCTGTACTTCAACGCCAATGCACATAACCACATCAGCCATATCAGCCAGAATTGTTTTTATCGCTGTAGCAAGAGCCAATCCACCTGAGTCACATGCACCTTCTACTCTTATGCAGGGTTTATACTGGAATGTGGGATGGACCATTGGGAAAAAACCACCAAGATTTCCCTGATTGCAGAATCGTGCTGCCATAAAATTTCCGATTACACCCTCATCAATATTTTCCGGGTTTTGAATCTGGTTAATTGAACCTAAACCAGCTTCCTTTATGTAATGTTCAATTCCGGGTCTGGGTTTTTTGGGATGGAATTCTTTTCTACCGGTTCCCAGTGAAACTGTGTTAAAACCAGCAGTTGCATAGATTTTTTTTCTAAAATATGTCATGATATCTCCTTTTTTTATTTCCCCGCGAAATACACTAAATAACGCGAAAATTAATTATTTTAAATTAAAGCACAAATTAATATTTATTTTCATTTTTTGTTAGGACAATTCGATCATATTCTTATTTTGGACATTAAATTTCCTTCTCGTATTTTTCGCGTGTTTCGTGGGAAATTAAATGAAATTATGGATTGGACCGTAAAGCCAGAAGAATCCGTTCATTAATACTTCGTTCACTTCTTTTTCGGAATTCGCAACTCCGTTTTTCACTAAATTTTCACCAATTTCTTTGGTTGTTTTCAGAAAGTCGAGAGCTAAAGTTGAACCGTAAGTATCCATTCCTTTCAGGTTATTGAAATGAGTTTCAAGTTTTTCCATTTTTTTCCCATCCATCAAAAGTGCTCGCCACGGCGCAAATTTTTCATTGGTTGGATTAAGCTTTTTATCAATTTCTGCTCTCCAATCTTCATCGAACATTCGATATTTTCCTTCCTCGATATTGTAAACTCCGGCAGGACGATTCTTCTCATATTTGATAAAACCATCTTTTTGAGAACCGTTAGGATTCTGTCCACCAGTGATCTTTTTATCCATAAATCGATTAAGCTGATCGCTATTCAGGTGTTCGAGTTTAAGATGTGTTCTCATCACTCTTAACAGCGATTGGAAAACATCGAGTCCAACATAATCGATGAGCTGGAAGATTCCCATAGGACGAACCAGGAAATCCTGCGATACTTTATTCATAATATAAAGAGCACCGTGATAACCGTATTCATCTTTGAGTTCTTCCACTTTGTTCATGGCGTAAAGACCGTCCCGACTGAAATGCCCATTCCCAATAAATCCGGAAATATCTGCAGCAGGAACTAATTTTTTACGAAGTCTCTTACCAAATTCCAGACCGATTTCTTTCAATTCTTCAGTCGTGTTATCAGCATAAATGATTTCCACCAATTTCTGAATTACAGGTGGATTGTAGAAATGATAACCAACAATCCTTCCACCCAGCCCTGCTTGTTCATCGAGATAGGAAATTGGAATGCTGGAAGTATTGGTCAGGAACAAAGCATCAGGTAAACAAATTTCTTTAAGTTGTTTCAGAACCTTAATCTTGATCTCTTCGTTTTCAAATATTGCTTCAAAAACCAAGTGAGAATCTTTGGCAATATTGTAATCGGTTGTGAAATTCAAGAGTGCATAAGTATCATCAACAAAAGCGTTAATGATCTCTCCATTCTCGATCAAATCTTTCCTGTCCACATAAATCTGCCTTAAAAGAACAGTTGATTTTTCTGCAGCTTTAACAAGCTGCACCTTCATGTAACTGCGAAGTCCATCCAAAGCTTTTTCCGTAATATCGACAAGATTCAATCTGTAAATCTTATCTTTATTTTCCGGTTTTAGCTTTAGCTTGGACATTTCCTGGGCAACGAGAACTGCTATCCCGCTTCCCATTTTTCCCGCTGCTCCGATTATCGTCACGTTTTGTAACCTTTCATCTAGTGTCATTTTTTTCTCCTTTTCTCATTGAGGTAAACAGAGTCATTGAGGTAAACTGAAATCATTGATGTAAACAGAGTAAGAATTGATGAAAACTGATTCAGGTTTTGATCTTTTTAATTTATCAGTTTGAATCAAATTCATCAGTCTAAATCAATGTTTTTTTTCAGTTTATCTCTCTTTTTTCGTGTTCAACTCAACGTTTATTTTATTCATTTTTTTTTGTCAATTCATGTAAATTCGTGGTTAAAAATTTGGTTTTCTTTTTTCCAGAAATGCAGTCATTCCTTCTTTTGCTTCATCGGTTGAGAACAGCATACTGAACGCTTCCATTTCATAAGAATTTGCGGTTGTCAGGTTGGAATCAATGCCGCGATTGATCACGGTTTTGGAAACTTTTACGGCTGTCGGACCGACGGCGATTATCTTTTTTGCCAAATTTTCTGCTGCTTCCATCAAAGTTTCAGGACTTACAACCTGATTCACCAAACCGATCCTTAAGGCTTCATTTGCATCGATAATATCGCCGGTAAAGATCAGTTCTTTCGCTTTGGCGATACCGATTAATCTGGGAAGTCTTTGCGAACCGGCATGACCGGGAATAATTCCGAGTTTCACTTCCGGCTGACCGAATTTTGCTTTTTCCGAAGCAATCCGAATATCACAAGCCATCGCAATTTCACATCCCGAACCGAGAGCAAAACCATTCACAGCACCGATTACAGGTTTTTCCATATTTTCCATAAAAGTCAGAACCCGCTGACCGACTTGGCTGTATTCACGTGCTTCAAGTGCATCCATCTGGGAAAGTCTGGAAATGTCCGAGCCAGCTACAAATGATTTTCCTTCTCCTGTCAAAATAACAACCAGGATTTCTTTGTTATTATTAAAATCCAACAATGCTTTTTCCACTTCGATAACTGTCTCAATATTTACTGCATTGAGAACTTCAGGTCGATTGAATTTAATATAACCAATTTTTTCTTTTTGTTCAACAATTAGATATTTGTAATTCATATTACCTCCGTTTATAATTTTTTATTCTAATTCTACAATTACCTGCAAAGCGTCAACCTGTTCCCCTTCTTTTCCATTGATTTTTTTGATGGTTCCATCCCGAGGAGAAGGAAGTTCATTTTGCATTTTCATAGCTTCAACTATTGCCAGTGTATCGCCGGATTTTACTTTATCACCTACTGAAACAGAAACTTTTACTAACAATCCCGGCATTGGAGAAAAAACACTATTTCCTTTTTGTTGTTTTCCGGATTTGGATTTTGTGGAAATATCTTTTTCAAATTCAAGAGTATAATTTTCACCATCAATTGAAAGATAAGTTATATCTTTATTAGAGTAAAAATATATATTATGGAGTTTATTGTCAGCTTTAAATGTGATCAGATTGGATTCAACTTCGACATCCGAAATATTATATTCCTGTTTATCATTTATAATAACTTTGAAAAGATCATCTGCTTTTTCTAGATTAATTTTATGAGTCTTCTCTAAAAAATTAAATTTATATTCCATATTTTATCCTTTCATTGAGGTGAACAGATAAATAAATTTTTAAAAATATCATCTGTTTTCATCAATTTTAGTCTGTTTACATCAATGATTACAAATTTTCCATTTTCCAATTTCCTGCCATGGGGTTGTTTTTTGAGAATATCGAATTAATTGACTTACCTGTTTTTTTTTAATACCATATTTTTTATTAAAAGCTGCTGCAATTAGGGCAAGATCTAAATTATTGTGTTGAGGAAGTAAAATTTCTTCATTATTATCAATAAAATGCGTGTCGAAATTTCCTTTGATAAAACTTTCATTATTTATGATTCTGCTCAAATAACCGATATTGGTTTTGATCCCTAGAATAATGTATTCTTTTAAGGTTTCCAGAATTCTCTTTATTGTCATATCCCTGTTTTCCGACCAGACAATTAATTTAGATAAAATTGGATCGTAATTTGGAGGAACATTCCAACCTTGAAAAATTCCAGAATCAATTCGAATTCCCGGACCTTGCGGTTCGGAAAGATAAAGTATTTTTCCCGGTGAGGGAACAAAATTATTATCGGGATCTTCAGCATAAATTCGAGTTTCGATAGCGTGTCCATTTTGCTTGATCTGTTCTTGAGAAAGATGGAGTTTTTCACCTGCTGCGATCAAGATTTGTTGCCTAACCAGATCGACTCCTGTAACCATTTCCGTGATCGGATGTTCAACCTGAATTCGAGCATTGACCTCCAGGAAATAGAACTTTTTATTTTTATCCAAGAGGAATTCGACAGTCCCAGCAGTTGTATATTCAGAAGCTTCAATAACTTTTTTTGCTGATTCACCCATTTTAGTCCTGATTTCATCATTCAAAGCAGGAGAAGGAGTTTCCTCGATAATTTTTTGATGTCGTCTTTGGATGGAACATTCCCGCTCAAAAAGATGAATGCAA
Source organism: Armatimonadota bacterium (assembly GCA_013203665.1). Lineage (GTDB taxonomy): Bacteria > Cloacimonadota > Cloacimonadia > Cloacimonadales > TCS61 > JABMPU01. Next base: position 39,124 of record JABMPU010000183.1, on the reverse strand, counting down.
TTTCCAAAATTATCTCTTAAAACCTGAAACTCGATATGACGCGGTTCCTCGATGTATTTTTCCAGATAAATAGAATCATCACCAAATGAACTTAATGCTTCTCTTTGACTGATAGCGATACTTTTTTCTAGATCTTTTTCATTGTAAACAACACGCATTCCTTTGCCACCACCGCCCATCGAAGCTTTGATCATCACAGGATAACCGACTTCTTTAGCAGCTTGTTTGAATTTGATTAAATCCGTGCAAGTCATCTCCATTCCGGGGATGATGGGGACACCGACTTTTTTAACAGTAATTCGGGATGCAACTTTATCTGCAACGAGATTCAAGGTCTTTGAACTCGGTCCTATAAAAATAATCTCGGCATCTTCACAAGCTTTAGCAAAAAGCTGGTTTTCCGCTAAAAATCCATATCCGGGATGAATTGCTTCGGAATGAGTTTTGCGAACAGCATCGAGGATTGCTTCGATATTTAAATAACTGGAAATTGCCGGAGAATCACCGATCCAAATGATTTCATCCATAAAGCGAAGATGAAGTGATTTCTTGTCGATCGTGGAATAGACTCCAACAGTGGAAATTCCAAGTTCCTTACACGCTTTCGCAACACGAATGGCAATTTCTCCTCTATTTGCTATTAATACTTTTTTAAACATAAATATTCCTTAACCGCGAATTTCCAAAAAATTAATTTTCGCGTGTTTCGTGTGTTTTGCGGTTTTCTTTTTCTTCCGTCCATTTTGGTTTTCGTTTATCGAAGAAGGCATTCATTCCTTCCTGTCCCTCGTCGGAAATTCGCATTTTGGAAATAACTTCCGCTGTATATTTACCTGCTTCCTTTAGAGACATTTCTGGAACTTTGCTCAATAAATCTTTGCACATTCCAATAGCTTCCGGTCCGCTTGTAATCAGTTGTTTTGTAATTCCTTCTGCAAAATTATTCATTTCTTCTAAGGGAACAACAAAATTGATGAGTCCTGCTCTACAGGCTTTTTCTGCTGATAGTCTTTCTCCGGTTAAGAAGAATTCTCTACAGCGACCTTCTCCACATTTTTTTACAACATAAGGAGAAATACAAGCAGGAACAAGTCCTAACTTAACTTCACTGAAACTGAATTTTGCATGAGTTGCAGCAATAGCTATATCACAAACTGCAACTAATCCGGTTCCACCTCCGATTGCTGCTCCATTAACGAGGCAAATTGTAGGTTTTTTTATTGAATACATTTTATAGAACATTTTGGAAAGAGCGAGAGAATCTTCCAGATTTTCTTCATAAGAAAAATCTTTCATTTTCTTCATCCATTTTAAGTCTGCTCCTGCACAAAATGATTTTCCTTTTCCGGTCAGAATTATAACTCGAACATCATCCTGATCCTTCAAATCTTCAAAAACTTCAGTCAGTTCGGAGATCATTCTATCATTGAATGCATTATGGATTTCAGGTCTATTCAAAGTAATGTAGGCAATTTTATTTTTCTTTTCGAGTAAGATGGTTTCAAATTTTTTTTCCATTCTTCACCTTTTTTTCATTGATTTAGGCTGAATAAAACTGATTTAAACTGACTTTCATTAATGCAGTTATAGTCAACTGAGAAAGATAGATAAAGTTATTGTTATTTTTCATTTCTGAATTCTCTTTTATAGTTTTTATACCTGGCAAGTCTTTTAACATTAAGTTTATCATTTCCAAAATTTATTAGAATCCCTACTTCCAGTTCGGAAGCTTTTAAGTAAGAAATTACTTGTGCTTTGAAAACTTCTGGAAAATCTCCTGTTATTGCTTTTATTTCTACAATAACTTTTTTATTTACGACGAAATCGACCCTGAATTTTCCTACTGATTTATTAAGAAACATTACATTAAATTCTTTCTCAGAATCATATTCAAAATTGTTTTTAGAAAAAACTAATTCAAGGGCTTTATGATATACTTTTTCAGGAAATCCGGGACCAAGAGACTTGTGAACTTCAAGACATAAACCGATAATTTTCTCAGTTAAGTCGCTATACAGATATTTTTTCATTCCTATTCCTCAGTTTTCTCTGTTTTTTCTGTTTTCCTCAATGTTTCAGTTTCCATCGATGATTACATTCGGAACACCCCAAATTTATGATCAGGAATAGGAGCATTGAGCGACATTGAAATTGCCAAACCGAGAATATTTCGTGTATCCAGGGGATCGATGATTCCGTCATCCCATAATCTAGCAGTGGAAAAATATGCATTGGATTCATTTTCGTATTTCTCTAAAATCGGTTTCCTGATCTCTTCGATCTCTGCTTTGGAAAGTTTTTTACCTTGCCTGGTTAAAGCTCTTACCTTAACATCCGTCAAAACACCAGCAGCCTGTTCTCCTCCCATTACACAGATTTTTGCAGTGGGCCACATCCATAAGCATCTCGGACTATAAGAGCGACCACACATACCGTAATTTCCTGCTCCGTATGAACCACCGACGATAATTGTGAATTTCGGAACTTGAGCATTAGCAACTGCATGCACAAGTTTGGCTCCATCTTTAGCAATTCCTTGATGTTCGTATCTTTTACCAACAATGAAACCTGTAATATTTTGCAGGAACAAAAGAGGAATTTTCCTTACAGAACATAAAGAAACAAAATGTGCACCTTTTTGAGAGGATTCTGAAAAGAGAACTCCATTATTCGCCAGAATCCCAATTGGATAACCCATAATTCTGGCAAATCCGCAAACCAGAGTTTGACCATAAAGTTCTTTAAACTCATGGAATTCGCTGCCATCAACGATACGGGCAATTACCTCTCTCATATCGAAAGATTTTTTTAGATCTTTTGGGATTATTCCATACAATTCTTTGGGATCATAAGCAGGTCCTTCAGTTTGAAATCGTTCTAATGGATGTCTCTGTGGAGAAGTAATATTTTCGACAATATTTCGTGTGATCTCAATTGCTTGTTCATCGTTCTCTGCATAATGATCTGCAACTCCGGAAATTCGGCAGTGAACATCAGCTCCACCAAGTTCCTCTTCGGTTACTACTTCTCCTGTTGCAGCTTTAACTAAAGGAGGACCTCCAATATAGATTGTTCCCGGACCTTTTACAATCACGACTTCATCACTCATTGCAGGTTGGTATGCACCTCCTGCAGTGCAGAATCCGACGACAACAGAAATTTGAGGAATATTTTCTGCAGACATTCGAGCTTGATTATAAAAAATCCTGCCAAAATGCTCTTTATCCGGGAAAGTTCCGACTTGGAGAGGTAAGAAAATTCCACCGGAATCAACAAGATAAATACAGGGAAGTCTATTTTCTAAGGCAATTTCCTGTGCCCGAAGATGTTTTTTAATTGTTTCGGGAATATAGGTTCCACCTTTAACTGTTGCATCATGAGCAATGACCATAACTTCACGGTTTTTAACCACTCCGATCCCGGTAATTATCGCTGCAGATGGATGTTGATTTTCATACATATACCAGGCAGCAAGAGGACTTAATTCCAGAAATGGTGTATCAGGATCTAAAAGTAATTCCAACCGATCCCGTACAAAAAGTTTCCCGCGTTTTTTATGTTTTTCGTGCATATGATCAGGACCACCTTTTCTAATTAAAGAAAGGCGATCCTTCAACTTCTTAACAGCTTCTTCCATAGATTTTGTGTTATCTTTGAAAGACTGGCTGTTCGTGTTTACTTTGGATTCGATTTTATACATAATAATCCTATTCTTATGTTTCTTTCTCAATCAAAATGATTAAGTTACATTCACGCTAGAACAGCTTTATACCCGTAAAGAATAATCCCGGTTTTTCCTTCTTCCTGAACTTTCCTGAAAACAAGTTTGACTTCGTTTCCAATTTCAAGTTTTTCAGTATCACAATCGACTACTTGAGTTGTTATCCTCACTCCATTTTCAAGTTCAACGATTGCAATCGCATAAGGAACTTCTGCTTCAAATTGTGCTGGAGCAACTCGAATGATCGTGAATGTAACAATTTTACCGTTTTCAGGTAAAACAACCTGTTCAAAATCTTCCGAACCGCATTTGTTACAGATCAATCTCGGTGGGAAAAATATCTTTCCACAACCTTTACATTTTCCCGCTTCTAATCTGTACCTTTGCGGCATTTCTCTTCTATATCTTGGTGATGGCATTTATCCTCCTAATCATTGATTTCATTGATGAAGACAGATAAAATATTTTTATTAAATCTATCAATTTAATTGATTTCATCAGTTTTAATCAATGATTTATTTCTTAAAATTTTTGTATCTGGCAAGTCGTTTGAAGTTTAACTTATCATTTCCAAAATTAATTAAAACTCCCACTTCTAAACCAGATGCTTTGAGATATGAAATTACTTGAACTTTGAAAACTCCGGGTAAAGTTCCAGTTACAGCTTTTATCTCTAATAAAACTTTTTTATTAATGACAAAATCGACTCTGAATTTACCAATTAATTCGTTAAGATAAATCACTTTGAATTCTTTTTCTGGTTCGATATCTAAATCATTCTTGGAAAAAAGTATTTTTAAAGCATTGTGATAAACTTTTTCAGGAAATCCTGGTCCAATTGTATTATGAACATCCATACACAAACCAATTATCTTTTCTGTCAAATCTTCATGAAGATATTTTTCCATTGCTTTTACCTATATTTGATCACAAATATTCATTAATATACATCTTTGTTATATCAGTTTACATCAATGCCAATCTGTTTACATCAATGAAAATATATGAGTAACCGAAGAAGCTCCGGATCCACCCATATTTTGAGATAAACCGATCTTTGCATTCTTGATCTGTCTTTCTCCGGATTTACCTGTTAACTGTTCATAAATTTCCACAATTTGTGCAGCTCCTGTAGCACCTACCGGATGACCCTTGGATTTCAATCCACCTGAAGTGTTGATTGGAATTTTTCCGGTTAATGCTGTATGACCTTGTTCAGTGAAAAGACCACCTTTTCCTCTTTCAGCAAAACCGAGTTCTTCCAAAATGCAGATTTCTGCGATAGTAAAACAATCGTGAACTTCTGCCAGATCAATATCAGTTGGTTTTAATCCTGCCATTTTAAAGGCGCGTTCAGCAGAAACTTTCACAGCATTTAAAGCAGTAATGTCTTCTCGTTGGTCTAAAGCAAGAGAATCTGTTGCAACTCCGGAACCTATTATTTTAATCATAGGTTTTTGAAGTTTTTTAGCAACTTCTTCCGACGCCAATATTACGCAAGCTCCACCATCGGAAACAGGAGAACTATCCAGAACTGTTAATGGATCAGCAACTAATACAGCATTCTTAACCTGCTCGAGTGTGACTTTCCGTGGGAATTGAGCATTTGGATTCATCGAGCCGTTGAAATGATTTTTCACTGCAACCTGAGCAAGTTGATCTCTTGTTGTTCCATATCTATCCATATGAGCTCGAGCGATCATTGCATACAATCCGGGGAAAGTAACTCCGTGATAACATTCGTATTCCTGGTCTGCAGCAGTTGAAAGAGCAAAAGTAACATCTGCTCCATCATTCATTTTTTCAACTCCACCAGCAAGCACGATATCAGAATTACCAGATGCAATATCAAGAAAACCCATTCTCACTGCCAACCCTCCGGAGCAACAAGCTGATTCAACTCGAACTGCCGGAATTGGAGCCATTCCCAGATAATCTGCCATTAAGGCTCCGACGTGTTCTTGTCCTACAAAAAGTCCGGATGTCATTGTGCCAACATACATCGAGTCAAGATGGTCAACACCTGCATCTTTTATCGCTTTTAATCCGGCTTCTACAAATAAATCCCGGAAAGAAGATTCCCATATCTCACCAAATTTTGTCATTCCACAACCAATTAAATAAACATCTCTCATTTATTTTCCTCCTAAATATTTTACTACAAAGTCTCGAAGACACAAAGGAAATAATTCATTTTTTTATAATTAAAAACCAACTTGGTGTCTTTGTGCCTTGTTGTTTGAATCCTACTCGTTCATAATGATTTTTTCACGGAATTTAGCATATTGACCGTAATCTAGATAAATCGGATCATCTGCGAGCATTTCTCGGACCTTTTCTGCTTTATTCTGAACATCGGTAATTTTACCAGTTGCTTTGAAAATGAAAGCATCACTTCCTGCTCCTGAACCGAACGAAACCATAAATATCAAATCACCGGGTTTTGCAACATCCAGAGTTGCAGAAAGACCTGTCGGTGATGAACCTGAATAAGTATTTCCCATCAAATTCACAACCCATCCGGGTTTCATCTGTTCATCCGTGAAACCGAGTTTTTTCCCGACAGTTAAAGGGAACTTTCCGTTTGGCATGTGGAAAATTGCATATTTAAAATCAAATGGTTTGTATCCGCTCTTTTTCAAGATTGCCTTTGCTGCTCCCTGAACATGTTTGAAATATGCAGGTTCACCTGTAAACCTTCCTCCGTGATGAGGATAGAACGCTCCTTCTCTTCTCCAGAAATCAGGAGTATCGGTTGTGTAAGAATGAGTGAATAACAACTCTGCGAGAATATTTTCCTCTCCGAAAATAAATGCTGAACCTCCGGCAGAAGCAGAAAATTCCAGTGCATCAGCAGGAGCACCTTGAGATGTGTCTGCTCCGATCGCCATCGCATATTTCACTTCTCCTGCTTTAACCAATGCTTGAGCAATGAACATCCCTTCCGAACCTGCTTTACACGCAAATTCAAGATCTGCAGTATGAAAATCAGGAACAATGCCAAGAGCTTCTCCGACTACAGTTCCCGAAGGTTTCACCGCATAAGGATGCGATTCGGAACCAATATAAAGCGCTCCGATTTCCTGTGGATCGATGTTACAGCGTTTCAAAGCTTTTTTTGCCGCCGCCACCGAAATGGTGATCGTATCTTCATCCAAACCCGGAACTGATTTTTCTTGTAGCATTAATCCTCGTTTTATAGCTACTGCATCTTTTCCCCATTGATGAGCTATCTGTTCAGCTTTTATCCGGAATTTTGGAATATACGATCCGTAACCAATAATTCCAACCATAGAACCTCCTTTTATTTTTTTTACCACGAATTACACTAATTTCACGAAATCCTTTTCATTGAGATAAACTGAAGAAATTGAAATAGACTGAAAGAAACTTCCCAAATCTTTGAGATTTGGTAAGTTTTTCATCTGCTTACATCAATGATTTCATTCATTTTTCTCCAAATATTCATTTACAGCTTTAAGTAACTCTTTTGCTTTATTAATCATTGAAAATGCTTCTTCCTCAGTTGAATCTATAATCGGCAAATAATCACTTTCATTTCTGGCAGAAAACGCATCTAACAAGTATCGATGGAATTTTCTATCAATCAAATCTTTTTTCGCAACATATTCACCAAATGCTGATATCAAAGCGTGATGTGATGACCTTTGGATGTTTATATCAAGCAAAATAGCAGTTGCAGAATGGAACATCGAAAAATAACTTCTGCTGATCACATCTTCCCAATAATTTAATTTAGCAAGGTCTTGTGCCACTTTTATAAAATGCTCACTCCTTTCTAAATGCTGTTTTATCTCATTAGTCATATAATAATACCTTCATTTAAAATATTTCGGAATAGTGCATAATCCCTAGTGAGTAATTCCTTTTTTTGCAAAAAGAATAAATTGAACACACAATTATTTTCCAAACTGATTTCTGCTCTTAATCTGCTACACTTTTCTCTTTCTTTATATCTGTTAGAGAGAGTTTCAAGAACAACTGCAATATCGATATCAGAATCTTCATTCGCTTCATTTCGGGCATAAGAACCAAAAAGATATAAAAATTTGAGATTTGAACCATATATGTTTTTCAAATTAGATTTAATTTTTTTGGAGAAATCTATCGCATCTTTTCTATTTATCATATTTGAACCTGCTTAAACCCAATGAATTCTTCCATCTTTTCTGGGAGGAGCAGGAGGATTTTTTTCATAATTGGAATATCCCATAGCAATACCACATAAGAATTCTTTGTTTTCAATGTTCAATAGTTTTTTAACCTGTTCTGCTTTTTGTTCAACTCGCCCCAGAACGCAAGTTCCCAAACCTTCTTTATGCGCTAATAGAAGCAGGTTTTGTATTGCCAGGAATACACTTCCCATTGATGTTATTGGTTCTTCTCCCTGGATTATATCTGAAAAAGCTAAAATTATCACAGGTGCATTTCCAATATTGCTAAAGAATCTTCCTGTTAATTCAATTATTTTCGGTTTGAGTTTTCCTTCCAGAGTCGGTTTTACATATTGCCAGAATTCGTTATAGACTTTTGTAAATTCTTTTAATTTATCGCCTTTCAAAACATAAAAATGCCAGTTCTGGAAATTTTTTCCTGATGGTGCCCAGATTGCTGTTTGAAGAATTTTATCTAACAGTTCATCGGGAACTTCTTTATCTTTGAAAGAACGGATGCTTCTCCTTGTTTTGATTATTTCATAAATTTCGTTTGAGGACATTAATTTATCTCCTTTTTAGCTAACACAACTCATTATGTGTAAGAAAGATAAAGGTTAATCGCCAACCAAATCGTGAGGGGTTAATCCAATACATAATGAATTCCTCTACCTTTTCCATTTGATTTCAACACTTTTATTAATATCATTTAGATTCTTTTAACTAATATAAAAATAATATCTTATGAATTAATCCCGAACCTAATTCCGAACCTAATCCCGAACAAGCTAAAATGAAGGATTGATTATGATATTGAATAATATAAACTCCTTCCTTTTCCATTTGGTTTAAGAACTTTTAAATCAACAAGTTTTTTTATTTCTTTCAAGGCTGCTCGATCAGAAAATTTAAACATTTCCCGAACATCTTTATTAGTAATTTTCCTATTAATATTAATAAACTCCACAATCCTCATCTGCCTTTCTGTCAAAGCGATCTGTCCTTCTCTCGATTTTCTCAATCTTTCGCTACTCAATCTTACAACTCGTTCTTTTACAGCTTTCAGACTCACATAAACACCTTCACAAAAATATTCCAGCCAACTTGTCAGATTAAGAGTTTGTTGATTCACATTTTGTAAAGCAGAATAATATGAAGGTCTGTCAGAATCATAAAAATCATCCAAACAGAAAAATTGTTTTGTATCAAAACCTCGCAAATAAAGAATAAGAGCAGCTATAACTCTTGCTGTTCTACCGTTTCCGTCGATAAATGGATGGATTCTCACAAATTTGTAGTGAGTAATTCCTGCTTCAATAACAGGATCAAGTTCAGCAGCTTGTTCGGAATTTATCCAATCCAGAAGGTAATTCATTAATTTCGGAACATCCTTATTTTGTGGAGGTCTGAAATAGATTTCACCTGAAAATTTATTTCCAACAACTACATACCGATTACGATAAACTCCACAATCAGTCGGTTTTTCCAAAGTGCTTTCAGTAACCATTTGATGGATTTTCAAAATGTTTTTTCTTTTAGAGAAGTATCACTAACCAAATTGTTTATTTTTTCCAGAACATTCAGATAATTCAGAACTTCCTGTTTATCCTTCTTGGTTGCCATCACTTCTCTTCCCATTGCGAGATCTGTTACTTGCTCTAATGATAATCTATTCCCTTCAATTCTGGTTGAGGAATGTGCGCTGTGAATTATTGCTTCTTTTCTTAAAGTCAGCTCCCATTGAGGAATGAATGGAGAATTCAGGATTAACTCCCTCGAAGCTGAAATTCTTGTAAGAAACTTAACAATCTTATCTGTATATTTGAAATTTGGCTTAAACAACCTTTCCTCTATTTATCTTTGAATTTTATGTTCGCAAATTTACATGGATTATCACGGATTATTTTCTTTAGTTTTAGATATTAATCTCACTGAGAATTTACCTTTGGCTCAAACTGATAATTTCTTCCATCGAATTTGATATTTCCAGCCCGATTTATGGGATCATGTTCCAGGCAAACCAGCCAATTTTCTTCTATTGCACGTTTATAGAGTTCCTTTCTTTTCTCCATAATTTCCACGGGATAGAGATCAAAACCCATTGTATATGGAATTTTGATGTGCGTAATCGCTGATACTATTCCTCCAAAATATACCGCACTTTCTCCTTCTGATTTAATGAAAATTACCTGATGATGCATTGTATGACCACCTGTGATTTCTACACTGATTCCGGGAACAACTTCTTTGTTACCTTCGATGAGTTTAACCAATCCTGCTTCCATAACCGGGACATAATTTTCCAGAAAATACGTTCCTTTTGTTCTTTCATTTGGATGAATGGCATCCTCCCATTCATCTTTCTGGAAGTAGTGGATTGCGTTTTTAAAGGTTGGAATTATATTCCCCTTATCATCAAATTTTGTGCAAGCACCCACGTGATCGAAGTGGAGATGAGTAGCCACAACAACCTCAATATCATCACAGGTTAATCCAATCTCAGCTAAAGATTGTACTAATGAAGGTTCATAATTTATTCCGAAAATCTTTTTTTGTTTTTCAGTGAATTTGTTTCCCTGTCCCGGATCGATGAGAATGTTGTGCTCCGGAGTTCTTACAAGTAAAGGGTTTATATTTAATTTCACTCGATTCAATTCATCAGGTTGAATTAATTTTTGCCATATAACTTTGGGAACAACTCCGAAATATCCTCCTCCATCCAGCCAGAAAGAACCATCATGAAGAAAATAAAGTTCATAATTAGCTAATTGATATTTCTTTACCATTTTTTTTACCTTCCTATTTTTTTATCGAATTATAGATTTAATATAATCAACGATATCATTTGTAGGTGCTCCCGGTGTGAAGATTCTTTTCACTCCCATTTTCAATAGTTTTTTTATATCTTCTTCGGGTATAATTCCACCACCTATCACAATTATATGCTCAGCATTTTTTTGTTTTAGAAGTTCAAGTATTTTTGGAAAGATCGTCATGTGAGCTCCGGAAAGAATGGAAAGACCAATGATATCTACATCTTCCTGGATTGCTGCTTCTACGATACTTTCCGAAAGTTGGTGAAGTCCGGTATAAATTACTTCAAAGCCAGCGTCTCGCAATGCTGCAGCAATTACTTTTGCTCCCCTGTCATGTCCGTCGAGACCGGGTTTACCAATTAAAATTCTAATCTTTTTATTCACTAAAACCTCCAATGGAGATAATTTCTAAATCCTAATTACCTAATTTCTAATAAAATGTCAAAACCAAAATGTCAAACTTCCGTCTGTTAATGCTCTTTGAAATTTATTCATTTAGATTTTTATTAGAAATTAGATATTTGTTCTTTGTCATTTTCTTCTTGCTTCTCTCAAAAAATTATCGGTTCTTTATAAATCCCGAATACTTCTTTTAAAGTTTCACACATTTCTCCAAGCGTAGCATACTCTCGAACACAATCCAATATTCTAGGCATTAAATTTTCTCTGTTTTCAGCAGCTTCTCTAAGTTTGATCAAAGTTTCTTTCACTTTGGAATTATTTCTTTCTTCCTTCACTTTATTAAGAGATTTCTTCTGATCGATTTCTACTTCTTCCGGGATTTTCAGAAGCTCGATTTCAACATTTTCTTCTTCTTCAAAGATATTAATACCTACATGATATTTTTCTTTCTTTTCTAATGCTTTCTGATATTCATAAGCACTTCGGGAAATTTCTCTCTGAAAGAATCCTTTCTCGATAGCTGGAACAACACCACCTAAAGTTTCGATCTTATCGAAATATTCCAAGGTTAGTTTTTCTAATTCATCTGTTAAAGCTTCCACATAATAAGAACCACCCAAAGGATCGATCGTGTTGGGAACACCTGTTTCATAAGCAATCAGTTGTTGGGTTCGAAGAGCTATTTTCACTGCTTTTTCTGTAGGAAGGGCATAAGTTTCATCCATTGAATTCGTATGAAGCGATTGAGTTCCACCCAATACGGCAGCCAATCCCTGGAATGCAGTTCTGATGATATTGTTTTCCGGTTGTTGAGCTGTCAGACTGCATCCGGCAGTTTGAGTATGGAATCTGACAAGATATGATTTTGGATTTTGAGCATGATATTTATCTTTCATCAGTTTTGCCCAGATTCTACGAGCTGCCCGGTATTTTGCGATCTCTTCAAAAAAATCAAGATGAGAGTTGAAAAAGAAGGATAAACGAGGAGCGAAAGTATCGACTGGAAGTCCAGATTTGATTCCGTAATCAACATAAGTAAAACCATTTGCAAGTGTGAAGGCAAGTTCCTGAAGTGCAGTAGAACCAGCTTCGCGGATATGATAACCGGAAATTGAAATCGTATTCCATTTGGGAACATTTTCAGAGCAATATTTAAGAATATCTGTAATAATTCTCATTGAAGGTTCGGGAGGATAGATCCAGGTTTTTTGTGCTTGATATTCCTTGAGCATATCATTCTGGATTGTACCTGTAAGAACATCTTTTGGAACTCCCTGTTTCTCTCCAACCACGATATACATTGCCAGAAGCATTGCAGCTGGTGGATTGATGGTCATGGAAGTTGAGATTTTTTCCAGCGGAATACCATCGAAAAGTATTTCCATATCACGCAGTGTATCGATCGCAACTCCACATTTCCCGACTTCACCTTGAGCAAGTGGATCATCGGAATCTTTTCCGTACAAAGTAGGAAAATCAAAAGCAACGGAAAGTCCGGTTTGTCCATGTTTTAAGAGATATTTGTAACGAGTATTAGTATCTTTTGGAGTTCCGAAACCGGAAAACTGACGCATTGTCCACAATCTTCCGCGATACATTGTTGGTTGAACTCCGCGTGTGTAAGGATATTCTCCCGGATAATTCAGGTCTTTGTCATAATCAAAATCTTCATTATCATCCGGTGTGTACAACGGATTTATTTTAATTTTTGAAAGATTGGAGAAATTAATATCTCTTTCTTTTCGTTTGGAATATTTTTTTTTCCATTTATCTTTGCTCATCAGACCTCCTTCTTCAAAAACATCTTCTTAACAATTTCGTCTGTAATATAATGAGGAGTTATTTTTCGTTCGTATGCTTTGTCTATCATTTTCTTTAATTGTTTTTGATCTATGATATAATTATGCAGATGAGTTTTGATTTTTTCTTCGATCAATTCATTAACTCTTAAGACTAATTTATTCTTTCTTTCTATTTCAATTTCTCCACTTCGTTCTAAATATTCTTTGTGGAATTTAACTGTGGACGCAAGTTTCTCGATTCCCTGGTTTTCAATTGCGACAGTTTTTAGGATTGGAATCTGCCAATTAATTTTTTCATCCCTCAATTCAAAGGCAAATTTCATCTCCAGAATTAATCTATCAGCTCCAGACCGATCACCTTTATTAACAACCAATATGTCTGCAACTTCCAGAATACCAGCTTTCATTGCCTGGATTGCATCACCGGATTCAGGAACTAATACAACAACAGTTGTATCACAAACCTGTGCAATATCGAGTTCGATCTGTCCGACTCCAACAGTTTCGATCAAGACATAATCAAATCCAGCAGCATCCAGAACCAGTGCGATATCTTTTGTTTTGGAAGCTAAACCACCCAGGCTTCCTCTTGTGGCCATACTCCGGATAAACACATTTTCATTCAAAGCCAGGTCATTCATCCGAATTCTGTCACCGAGCAAAGCTCCACCGGAAAAAGGAGAAGTTGGATCAACAGCAATAATACCTACTTTTTTATTGTTTTCTAATAATTTTGGAACTATTGCATTTACAAGTGAAGATTTCCCTGCACCGGGAGGTCCTGTAATTCCAATGAAATACGCATTTCCTGTATGGGGAAAGATCTCTTCTAAAAGTTTGGGATCAGTACCATTCTCGATTTTTGTGATTACACGAGCTATTGCTGGTTTATCACCTTTTAGAAACCTTTGTAATAATTCCATTAAATATTTACTTCCTTAATAAATTATAAACATTCAAATATTATCTCGGAAATGTCCATAACTTTTATATCAGCATCCATTGATTTCAGTGTTTCTTCAAACATCTGCAGGCAGTATGGACAGGTTACTGCAATAATGTCAGCGCCAGTATCCATCAATTGTTTAAGACGGACATTTACAATACGTTCTTCCTTTTCCCATTCCAACCATAAGCCGCCACTTCCTGCTCCACAACACACACTTAAATTACGGTTGAAATTTTCTACTTCCAGGAATTCCAGTCCAAGAATGTTTTTCAGTATATTTCTTGGCTCTTCATAAATTTTATTTTTACGTCCTAGTGTACAAGGATCATGGTAAACTACTTTTTTATAAAAGCTTTTATCGATCTTCAATTTTCCTGTATCGATGAGGTGTGAAAAATATTGGGTAGTATGCTGAACTTCAAAATCTGCACCAAAATCAGGATACTCGTTTTTGAAGGTAGTAAAACAATGAGGAGAAGTGACGAGTACTTTTTTTACTCCTGAATTTTCAAATTCTTTAATATTGGATTTGGTAACTTCTTCGAAAATATTTTCAGCTCCGATCCTTCTTATTACTTCACCGCAGCAGGTTTCTTTTACTCCGAGAATTCCAAATGACACTTTACATTTCTGTAAAATTCCAACTGTGGCTTGAGCTATTTTTTGATTTCTGGTTTCGTATGCCGGCAGGCAGCAAGGAAAATATAAATATTCCATTCCTTGTTGATAATCAGGTACATTTAATCCTTTTGCCCAATCTGCTCTATTTTCTCTATGTTCACCAAATGGATTCCCCACATTATGAATTTTTTGAACTGTAGATTTTAAAATTTCGGGATAAGAACCAAAATCAACTAGGAGACGACGGGCAGCACGAAGGATATTTGGTGTGCTGATACCGTGCGGACATTGATCAAGACAAGCTTCACAACCAACACAGCGATAGATCAGGTCGATTTCTTTTTCCAGTTCTTTTTTATCTTCACTGCTGGCAACTGCTCCCAAAGCTGTTTCAAGCGAGAACTTGTACACAGGATAATCATATATTTCAACCTGGAACCAGGGACATGCACTTGTACACTTCCCACATTGATAACATTTATAGATGTCTTCAGCTCCCATTTCGACAAGAATATCTCTTATTTCAGGATTGATCTCGGTTGTTAGGTTTTTTTTGTCTTTCAAGTTTATCCTCTAATTTTTCATTCTCGTTCCAATGCTTCTGCGTTGGAATGTAGGAGTACTCTTATCATATTATCAATCTGGTTATCAGTCAGATTTTTTTGCTGTGAAGCTCCTGAGGGACAGGCACTGATGCAGGCTCCGCAACCTTCACAGAGAATATCATTCACAGAGACTATTCTTTTTCTCTCATCCATTTTCCTGGCATCATAAGGACAGGTTGCAATACAAATACTACAACCAGAACATAAATCTTCGTTCACACTCGCAATGATCGGTGAATGTGAAATCTCGTCGCCGGAAAAAAGAGTCATAACTTTTGCTGCAGCACCTGATGCCTGTGAAACTGTATCCGGAATGTCTTTGGGTCCTTGGGCTGTGCCTGCCAGGTAAAATCCTGGAACAAGTGATTCCACTGGTCGTAATTTCGGGTGAGCTTCGGTGAAAAAGCCGAAATCGTTTGTATGTATTCTTAATTTTCTTGCCAGATCCAATGCTCCGGATGAGGGAACCATTGACATTGATAGAACTACCATATCACATTCTACTCGAAGTTGTTTCCCTGTTAGAGTATTGATGCACCAGACAACCAAATCATCTCCCTGCTTGATTATTCTGGCAGGTTTTCCCCTGATGTACAAAATATTTCCATCTTCTTTTGCTCTGGTGAGAAATTCTTCATAATCCTTTCCGCTGGTTCTGATATCTATGGAGAAAACAATAGCTTCACCATCCGGAACATGTTCTTTATAAAGCAGGGCATGTTTGACCATATACATGCAGCAAATCTTTGAACAATAGGGAAGATGATGTTCAGGATCGCGGGAGCCAACGCAGGAAATAAAAGCTATTCTTTTTGGAATTTTATTATCGGAAGGTCGTAGAACTTCCCCCTGAGTAGGTCCTGAAGCAGAGAGTAATCTCTCAAATTGCAATCCATTAATTACATCGGGATATTTTCCTGCTCCATACTCGAGCATGTTTTCTATTGGATAGAGTTCATATCCTGTGGCAACAACAACTGCCCCCACTTCCTCTTCAATTATCTCATCTTTTTGTTTGAAATCAATAGCATTCAAAGTGCACACAATTTGACAAACACCGCACTTTCCATCTTTCAAAAAAAAGATGCAATGTTCTTTATCTATAACAGGTTTATTGGGAACAGCTTGCGGGAATGGGGAATAGATAGCTTTTCTTTTTCCCAAACCCTCATCAAATTTTGAATCTACACTCACCGGGCATTTTTCGCTGCAAACACCGCAACCTGTACATTTACTGTTATCTACGTAAGATGCTTTCCTTCTGATCTTGATTTTGAAATTTCCAACACTTCCGGAAATCTCTTCTAATTCCGAGTAAACAAATAAGTTGATATTTTCATGTTGGGAAACTTCAACCATTTTGGGAGTTAATATACATTGAGAACAATCCAGGGTTGGGAAGGTTTCTGATAGTTGAGACATGTGCCCACCGATTGATGGATTTTTTTCTATTAAGATCACTTTGTGACCTGAATTGGCAATATCCAGTGATGTCTGTATACCGGCAATACCTCCACCAATTACCAGAGCCTTTGGGTTTACTTTAACTTTTACAGGAGAAAGAGATTCATTCAGTTTTGTTTTTTCAATTATCGATTCAATTATACTAATTGCCTTAGGAGTTGCTTCTTTTATTTCTGAATGAACCCAACTGCATTGTTCTCTGATATTTGCAACTTCAGTAAGGTAAGGATTTAAACCTGCTTTTTCCGCAGTATTTCTGAAAGTTAATTCATGAAGAGATGGGGAACAGGCAGCTATAACAATCCCATCCAACTTTTTTTCTTTTATGCTTTTTTTAATTAAGTCCTGTCCCGGATCAGAACACATATATGTATAATCAGTGCAAAAAGCAACTCCTGGATATTTTTTTATTTCCTCAACAACCTCATTGATATTGACAGTTGAGCTAATATTTCTACCACAATGACAGACGAATACACCGATTGTTTTCAATTTCTATTTCATCTCCAGTATTTTCTCTTTTAAAATCGGGACGACCTTCATCAAATCATCAACAATCCCGTAATCTGCTTCATTGAAAATTGGTGCGTTCGGATCTTTATTGATGGCAATTATTGTATCCGAGTTCTTCATTCCCATAACATGCTGGAAAGCACCAGAAATTCCAATTGCAATATAGAGTTTTGGTTTCACTATTTTTCCTGAAGAACCAACCTGTCTGTCTTTGGGAAGCCAGTCTGCATCGACAATGGGTCGGGAACATCCAACTACTCCGCCGATTGATGCCGCCAATTCTTCGATCATTTCAAGGTTTTCCTGCTCTCGAATTCCTCTGCCAATTCCTATCACCACATCAGATTTTGTGATATCTACATCACCGATAGCAGCTTCAATATATTCCACAAATTTTCTATATTCAGGCTCTGTTGTTTCTTTTGGACTCAGTTTAACAATTTCAGCATTAAAATTACCTTCTACGGCAGGAAAACTGCCTGCACGTATTGTAATAATATAAGATGGATTTTCTCTTAGAATTTCATGAGTGTTCAATTTTCCATCAAACATTTGCCTGGTGACTTTCAGTTTCTTGTCTTCAAATGTTAAGTTCAAACAATCAGTGGAAAAAGGAATATTTAATTCGGTTGCTAAGGCAGGACAAAGGTCCATTCCAAATGCTGTATGACCAATGAGAGTTAATAAAGGAGATTCTTTTTTGATTATATCTGACAGGTTTTTCTGGTAGATTTCGGAATTGAAATTTTCGAAAACAGGATCATCAAAAAGATAAATCTTGTGAGCATAATTTTTTATTTTGTCAATTATTTGATCAGTTTTCGAGCCTAATAGTAAAGCTGTGACATTAAGATTCTCTTTTTCTGCAATCTTTTTTGCACAGGTTAAAAGCTCGAAGCTTATATCTCTAATTTCACCTTTTCTATGTTCAATTAATACAAATAATTCTGTCATTTCAACCTCCTCAAATCAATCCTTTTTCTTTAACAATTCCAGCAAGTTTTGTAGCTGTTTCAGATGGACTTCCAGTTAGAATTTCGACCTGTTTTGTGACTGGCGGAACATATAATTCTTCAATCACCGAATTTATTACTAAATCTTCAAGTTCTATATTTTCTTTTCCAAGTTGTTGAATCTCTTTTTTTGCAGCTCTTCGAATTGCAATCAAGGATGCATATCTGGGTTCATTGATTCCGGTTAGAATTGTGAGTAAAGCTGGCAATTTAATATCCAGATGCTCAATAAGACCTTCTTCAAGTTCACGATGAACATGAGTTCTTTGTTCATTCGCATCAACCTTGATAACTAAAGCAGCATGAGGAATTTCAAGTAGTTCAGCTAAAGTTACTCCAATTTGAGAATAAGCATCATCAGTAGCAATACAACCTGTTAAAATTATATCAAAATTAATAGTTTTTATCACTGATTTTAATATCTGAGCAGTTTGAAAAGCATCTGGGTTTTCAAAATTTTCAGCTTTAATTCTTATGGCGTTATCTGCACCTTTTGCTAAAGCAATTCTAAGTGTATCATCAGTATCAGGATAACCTAGTGAGAGAACAGTAATATTTCCTTCAAATTTTTCTTTGAGTAAAACTGCTTCTTCCAGGGCATAAGTATCAGATTCATTCATATCAAAAGTTAATCTGTCTTTCTGAATGCTTTTTCCCGTAGAATCGATGGATACTTCTGCTTCAGCAGTTTGGGGAACTCTTTTTATACAAACTATTATATCCAAAATAACCTCCTTTTATTTTTATATCATTGAGTTAGACTGAAATAATTGAGAGAGACTGAAAAGAATTATTCATTGAGACTGACTATTTTTTGATTTAAACAGGTAAATCAAAAATAATGATTAGTTCATAATCTGTCTTCATCAATTTAAATCAGTTTACATCAATGACTCTGTTTTCCTCAATGAATTATCTCACCAACTCATTGGCAATAACTAATTTCTGGATTTCAGAAGTACCTTCGTATAATTCCAGAATCTTTGCATCACGGTAAAATCTTTCCACCGGATAATCTTTTGTGTAGCCATAACCACCAAAGATCTGAACTGCTTTTCTGGTTACATCCACAGAAATATTTGCAGCATAATATTTTGCCATAGCTGCTTCCTTGGAAAATCTTTTTATTCCCGCATCTTTGCACCAGGCGGCATAATAAACGAGCATTCTGGCTGCGTGAATCTGAGTAGCCATCTCAGCCAGCATATTCTGGATCATTCCAAATTTGCATATTGGTTTTCCAAAAGTCACTCGTTCTTTAGAGTATTTTACAGCTTCATCTAAAGCTGCTTGAGAAATCCCAACTGCTTGTGCACCGATATCGATACGGGAAACATCGAGTGTGTTCATACAAATAAAGAAACCCTGCCCTAATTCTCCTAATAAATTTTCTTTGGGAATTTTGCAGTCTTCAAAGACCAATTCGCAGTTTCCGGTTGCTCTTATTCCCATCAAATCTTCGTGTTTTCCCAGAGAAAAACCAGGAGTATCCCGCTCAACGATGAATGCTGTAATTCCTTTATGTTTAAGTTCTTTATTCGTATATGCAAAAACAACAAAGATACCAGCTTCAGTTCCATTTGTAATAAATCTTTTTGCTCCGTTTAAAATATAATGATCTTCATCCAATACCGCTGTAGTTTCCATGGCAGCTACGTCAGAACCTGCGTTTGGTTCTGTAATACCAATTGCTCCTATCTTTTTTCCAGAACAAAGGTCAGGAAGATATTTTTCTTTCTGTTCTTCATTTCCGAATTTCAAAATTGGATATGTTGTAAGAGAATTATTAACAGCAGTGATAACACCGGTTGAAGCGCAGGCTCGGGAAATTTCTTCTATTGCAATAGCCAGGGAAACAAAATCAAATTCTGAACCACCGTATTTTTCCGGAACCACGATACCGAGTAATCCCATTTCAGCAAGTTTCTTGATGCTCTCTTTGGGAAATTCACCCGAAATGTCGATTTCAGGAGCAATAGGTGCCAGCTCATTTTCTGCAAATTTCCTGACTTCATCTCTTAACATCTTTTGATCATTAGATAATGCGAAGTTCATTATTTCTCCTTTCCAAAATTTTTTATTTTCCTAATATTTCTCTGGCAATTACAATTTTCTGGATTTCGGAAGTTCCTTCCCCGATTTCCATAAGTTTCTCATCGCGAATAAATCGTTCAACAGGATATTTTTTGGTCAGACCCAACATCCCATGAATTTCGATGGCAGTATTAGTTGCTTTCATGCCGATAAGCGAAGCATAATATTTCCCCATCGCAGCTACTTTAGTTAAAGGTTTCCCCGCATCTTTCAGTTCGGCAGCTTGATAAATGAGTAATCGGGCAGCTTCGATCTCAGTTCCGATTTCTGCGATCTTTGATTGGATGGATTGCTCTTTGTAAAGTGGTTTCCCTGAAATAGTATTAGCTCTCACAAACTTAATCGTGTGTTCAAGAGCCCCTTGAGCAATTCCCAAAGCAAGAGCACCAATAGAAATCCTGCCGCCATCAAGGGTTTGCATAAATATCTTAAAACCATCTCCTTCTTTTCCCAATAAATTTTCTTTAGGTATTTTACAGTCTTCAAAAATCAGTTCAGAAGTTATGGAACCTCTTAATCCCAATTTATCTTCTTCTTTTCCCGGAGAAAAACCAGGAGTTCCTTTTTCGACCACGAAAGCAGAAATTCCCTTGTATCCTAAAGAGGGATCTTTGGTTGCGGTAATTACGATAATATCAGAAACATGCCCGGAAGTTATAAAACATTTATCACCATTTATGATATATTCATCATTAACAAGTTTGGCTATAGTTCGTGTTCCGGATGCATCACTACCAGCATTTGGTTCGGTCAAACCGAAAGAACCTATCTTTTCACCTTTTGCGAGAGGAATAAGCCATTTCTGTTTTTGGAATTCATTACCTGCAAGATATATTGGAGACACAGCAAGAGAAGTATGAGCTGCAAGAAAAATTCCGGTTGAACCGCAGGCACGGCTTACTTCTTCTACTGCGATAGCATAAGAAAGAGTGTCTTTACCGGAACCTCCAAATTTTTCAGGAACATACAATCCATAAAGACCCATCTTTCCCATTTTTTTCACTAAATCATGAGGGAATTCGCTGTTTAGATCGAGTTCAATTGCTCTTGGTGCAACTACTTCATCAGCGAATTGCCTGACTTTTTCTCTGAATTTAAGATGTTTATCGCTTAATATCATTTTAATAACTCTCCAGCAATTTGAGATTTAAAAACTCTGGGAGATGCTTCCAAAAGTTGGAGAACTTTAGTATCCCTGAAATATCTTTCTAAAGGATAATCCTTCATATAGCCATATCCGCCGTGAACCTGGATAGCATTAAGTCCCACAAATACACCCATCTCTCCGCAATACAAGCGAGCAATTTTTGATTGAACCGAAAAATTTTCTCCATTATCAATCTTGGAAGCTGCATCATAAACGAGTAATCTCGCTGTTTCAATTTTAATTTTCATTTCTGCAAGCATTTCCCGGATCATTGGGAATTTTGAGATTGGTCTGCCAAATTGAACTCGCTCTTTGGAATATTTAATCGAGGTTTCCAAGGCAGCTTGAGCAATTCCCAATGAAATCGCACAAAAGCCAACATTGGCGTAATCTTTTATTTCAAATTGGATTTTACCACTTTTATCCTCAGAAATAAAACAAGTTTCTTTCTTCAATTTCATATCCTGAAATTCAGCATTCATAAAACCGGCTGCTCGCATACCGAGCAGATTTTTTTGGCTCAATAAAATTCCTTTTGTGTCATTATCAAATATGTAATATTTCGTGTATTCAGGAGTAGTAATCGGCATTATGTAAAAATTTGCTGCTTCTCCATTTAAAACAAATTCTCGATGACCGGAAAAAATTAAATCATTTCCACCTACTTTTAAGTTATTTTCCTCTTCCGAAAGATCAAATTCCGGTTCGCAAATAAATCCTCCGATTTCACCATTTGAAAGTTTGTTCAAATATTTTTCTTTCAGAGTTTCTTCACCATATTTCATCAGAGGATAGGCAACCATACAATTGTTGACCACAAGAACAGTAGCGATAGAAGCACAGACTTTAGATATTTCCTCAACAGCAATGCACAGGCTGGTTACATCTAATTCAACTCCACCGTATTTTTCCGGAATTATCAGACCTAACAAACCTAATTCAGATAATTTATTGACGATTTCTTTTGGGAAAATTGCATTTTTTTCGATCTCTTCAGCAATAGGTTCGAGTTCAGAAGTAGCGAATTTTCTAAATTCATCCCTAATCATTTTTTGTTCATTATTGAAGCGGATTAAACTCATTACACCTCCGAATAATTAATTTGGAACTATCCAATTAAATATTTTTTTGATTTTATTGATAAACCGGAATCTGATAGAAGTTTTCTTAGAGAATCCATATATTCAAGATATTTTTCTTCATCTGAAATATCGCTTTTTTCTTCTTTAATCAGTCTCTTGAAGTTGTATTCAAAATTATGTAAAACTTTATTAATCAATTCTGATACAGATATTTTTTTTATAGTTGCGATTTTTTTTATATTATTAATCATTTCTTCATCGAGTTCAAGAGTGATGTTAGCTTTTTTAGGTGGTTCTTCGTGGTTACGTCTTTTCATCTCTACCTCCTTTCTTTAAGGGAAAGCAAATATTTTACTTAGATTATTATCTATCTTAGATAAAAATTGAAATCATGCTGTCAAGAATTTTGTATATTTGAGAATATTTAACAATTTTTCTTACTTTCTACTAATGCTGCCGCACCAATTGAAAATAATTTTGATTCATCGCTGTCGCTGCGTGAAGTTAGAACAACAGGAGCTTTTGCACCCATGATTATGCCTGCCATTTTAGCATTTGCCAAGTAAACTCCAGTTTTGTAGAAAGAATTGCAGGCTTCAATATTTCCAAATACAATTGCATCGGCATCACCACCAACCGGACTATCAAATTTCTTGGTTAAACAGGATTTCTTGGAAACAGCTAAATCCATAGCCATTGGTCCATCGATGATGGCATTTTTGATCTGTCCTCTTCTGCCCATTTGAGTAATGATGGCAGCATCGTAAGAATTCTGGTAATCGAGTGCAATTTTTTCCGAGCAATTCAGCATAGCAACTTTTGGTTTTTCAATATTGAAAGCATGAGCTACTTCAATGCAATAATTGGTCATGGCGATTTTCTGTTCCAGGTTGGGTTGGAAAATCACAGCAATATCGCTTACAAAAAGCAGCTTATGATAGGTTGGATATTCCAGAATTGTGACATGAGATAAAATAGCTTTGGGAGGAAGAATACCGGTTTCTTTATTTAGAATTGCTTTTAAATAATCTGCTGTTCCTACCAGACCTTTTACCAGAACATCCGCTTTATCTTCACGAATAAGCTTAACCGCAATTTTAGCAGAGATTTTTGAATCTTTCTCATCAATTATTTCCAAACCGGAAATATTGAAATCGATGTCTGAAGCGATTTTTGAAATCTTAACTTTATTTCCTACCAGAATTGCATTCACATAACCATTAGTTACAGCCACTTTAACTGCATTCAAAATGTCCTGTTCTTCAGCAGCAACCACGGCAATAGTTTTCTTTTCAATTGTTTTAAGATGCTCAAAAACCTGATCGAGTTTGCGAATTTCCATTAACTTTCTCCTTTGATAGAATACCTGTTGGTATCGTCAAAAACATCGATGACATTTACATGAGACGGAAAATTCGCTGAATGAATTACTCCATCAGGAATAAAATAGCTATCACCTTTACGATAAATTTTTGTTTGTCCTGCAATCGTCAATTCCATCTCACCGGCAAGCATTATTCCCCATTGAGCACAATGAGAATGGTCGGGCATTTTTCCAACAGGTTCGATATCAAAGAATACAACCTGCTTAGTCTTGCTTTGTAAAAGCCAGCCTTGAATTCCATCGATTGGAATTTCGATTTTAGAAAGATTTTTGATCATCTCAGGATAGGGAAGAGCTGCAAATTCATTTTTTTTATCTTTCACAATAAATTACTCCTTATCGCATTGTTTTTGTTAAATCATAAAAGGCACACATTACTTATTTGGATCAGTTGCAATAAGGCATCCGACAGCAATGGAATAGAGTTTGGTTTTTTCACTATCTCCGCGGGAAGAAAGCATTGCCGGTGCAATAGTTCCCGCAATATAACTGGCAGCTTCGGCATGCATCAGTTTCGTGAGTGTTTTATAGAAAATATTTGAAGCTTCCAATTGCGGAAAGACAAGGCAGTCGGCATCACCGGCAACATTACTTATTATCCCTTTGACCATAACGCTATCAGGATCAATGGCGACATCGAGAGCAAGCGGTCCATCGATATAAGCATCTTTTATTTGTCCTCTATCTCCCATTTTAGCAATTATGGCAGCATCCGCACTTGAATCGATTAATGGATTTGATTTCTCCGTGAAGGATAAAATAGCAACTTTAGGTATCTTTATTCCCAAATTATGAGCAGTATAAACAAGATAATTGGTTATGGCAATTTTTTGTTGAATTGTTGGCAGAGGAATAAAAGCTGCATCACTGATTATAAGCAGTTTATGATAAGTTGGAATTTCAAAAATGGCTACATGAGCAAGCACTGCGTTTGGTCTCATCAATCCGTTTTTCTTATCGATAATACATTTTATGTAATTATCGGAAGATATCAGACCTTTCATCAAAATATCAGCTTTCTTCTTCCTGATCAATTCGACTGCTTTCATACCGGATTTCAATTCGTCAGGTTCGTGTATGATTTTGAATTTCTTATAATCGATTTTATTCTTTTTGCAAGCTTGTTTGATAATCTTCTCATCTCCAATAAGAGTTGCATCTGCCAAACCCAATTTATAAGCTTCTTGAGCTGATAATATTGAATTATCATCGTGAGCATACGCTATAACTACTCTTTTTTTGGCTCTTTTTTTTGCCAATTCGATTAAATCATCAAGTTTTTTTATAGCCATTTAACCTCCAAAAATGATTATTATTTTTATGCAAGAATTTGCAGTGCCAATCTAATGTCAAGCAAATAACAAAACTTGATTTCTTGGGTTTAAATAGCATTAAATCAAACGGAAAAACTTAAATAATATATAGAGTGAGAGTGTAAGAAAAAAAAGAATTGTTTAATGGTTGTCCACTGCCACGTTCTTCATGCTTTTCTTTCAATCTGAATGTGGAGTGCGATGTTAAGCGCTTTAATCATTTTATTTTATTTCAATACCAAAATTATTGACTAACAACGTAAATATTATCCTATTATACATTTTGAAATAGATATTGAAAATAACTATAACAAAAAGAATTCTATAGAAATTAAATATCTAATTCCAAAAATTTTGTAAAATTATCATCACTTCTTAATTCTTTACAAAAATGTCTAACATGACCCCATATATTTCCTTCTAAACACTCCTCATCAATAACTCTATTGTCAACCAATTGATTTGAATATTCACATAATATTTTGAGTTCGTTTAATTCGATATGTAACCCTAAATCAGATGTCAGAACTTGGAGATCAATTCTATACCTGTTAAGAACTCTAGCAATCATATGTCTCTTATCACCCAATTCAAGAGGTAAATCTGATAGAACAATAATTGAATTTTTCTTCATCTTTTCTGATAATTTTAATAAAGTAGTCATCTTAGATTGAAAAATATTATTTTTATCCTTGGTTCTTTTTAGCAACTCTTTTATTCCTAATGCTTGACTATCTAATTTACTATCTTCGTTTATATTTACCCAATAATTATTCAAATAATTCATTACTTCATCATCCATAATATCTTTAACTGATAATGCTCCAACACTAAAGACAACAAGATCAATATCGTTATAAAAACTATCAACGACATTTTCTAGATTACTCTTTTCATTAATAAACGCAATTTTTTTTGTTATTTTCTTATTACTTAATTTTAAAATTGCAATCGGAGTTGTTTTATCTAGAATCTTAATTTTTGCTAAATCATTTTCAAGTATATTATCTTCTTCTTCTAGGATAATTTGGGGTCCTAATATTGAATCCTTATCATAATTTAATAATTCAGGAAACTTATTTGATATTGATTTATTCAAGAATACTCTTACTTTTTTTTTCTTTATTCTAGAAGAATACACTTCGTCAATTAATTCTAATAGGTTTAAAAATTCTTCGTAATTATAAAAATCAGAATAAGTTATAACAATTGAATCAATTTCACAAATACAATAACCATTCATTTTAAAGAAAGTTAAAAAATTTGATCCAGGATTAATAATTATTCCTCTTCCCTCCCATTTAATGAAATACCCACCACCTGTTTTAGAAGCACCTCTTATTGGGTTAATATTCCGGGCCCATCGTTTTAGAGTGTTGAAATGATTATGATTAAAAGGATCTGTGATTTTTGGGTTTTTAAAAAGAAATGATTTATTTTGTTCATACATTTGTATCTTCATTGTAAGAAAATTGTCAGCATCCCAACAGAGCTCATCCAATATCTTTTTCATGAATGTATTTGGTAATTTCTTAGTTACACTTAGTTGATAATACCTAGCAAAAATACCTCGCACATAATCTTTATCTTCAGATATCAAAGCTGTTTCAGCTCTTACAAATGCTGCTTCTATTTTATTCTTTTTGGTTAATAAATCTTGTCTCATATTATCTTTAGTAATTACTCTAAGTGCTTCATCAAGTAAGCCTTCCTGGTCTGCAAAAAATAGCATTAGGGCATAGTTGAAGTGAGATACTCCATTCCAACCAATTTCAGCTATAGAGTCAACAAAACTTTCAAGTAAATTAAGTGCTTTCTTAGGGCTTTTGAATATTTCACTTCTTTGTATTCTAAAAAGTTCTCTTAATTTACCAAAAGCATAGTTGTTTATAAAATGAGGGATAAATGAATATCTTTCTGCATTCTCCATATTCATTTTTTCAGAAATTTCTAAATCACCATTATAATAATGACAAAGACTTAAATAAAATTCTATAGCTAAAATTTTATCTTCACCTAAAATATTCTGTGCAATATTAAGCTCTTTAATGGCTTCTCTAAAACTTAGATCATACATTAATATTCGTGCATATAAAAAATGTAATATTGGGTTATTTGGGTTTATTTTAAGATTAATTGATAAATGTCTTCTTGCTAAAGCATATTCCTTACATTTAATGAGAGATGGAATTAGTGATACTATAACAATATTCTCAATATATGGATATTGCTTAATTAATTCAATATTATTTTGTATTAGTCTAATCGAACTTTTAATGTATTTATCTTTTGTTGGTGAGGAATAATAATCAATAATAATTTCTAATCTGTTTCTTTCTAATTTTAGAATCCCTTCCGGCAATAAAGTATCATGATTTGTACTTATCTTATTCTCTGATATTGAATTAAGTAAATCAATATATTTTGATCTTATCACGCTTCTTTGCTCACCTTGATTCGACAGTATCTGTATTTCTACCTCACGCAACATTGCATCAATGTAGTTGATATCAAAAATATTTTTGCACGATTTTCTCAAATCTTTTAAAAGAGACAATGATCTATCTGGCTCTAGTAAAATCTTAAAATGATAAAATAATTCTATTTTTTTTTTATATTCTATTTTATTTAATGTCGTTTTAGTTGGTAATCTTTTCAGATATTTTTTTACTAAACTATCCTTTTTTGCTCTTCTACCCAAATAAGTAAGAGGATGTGTTATTGTTGTTCCTGCTTTTTCCCATTTACCTCTTCCAATTTCATCATTTTTTCCTGCAGAAATATTTAATCTTCTACTAATTAATCTGTATCCTTTTTTATGTTCAGTACTTAACTTTGTCACAGTATATAGGTAACCAAAATCATTTCCAACAGTCTTTCTACTTAATGTTCCTGTTCCACCTACATACATTTTATGGTTACCGATTTTTTCCTGATGAAAAGAATTAGTATGTATATGTCCATGCATTAATATCTTGAATTCTCCAGAAGCAAATGAAATTTTGTTTGAATCATAACTTAATAAAAAATCATCCTGAATCTCCTTGTTAAATTCGGGTGCTGGATATGGATTATGATGAAATACTGCTATTTTTAGGAAATCACTATCTCCTATCATTTCATTAATAAATTTATTTGCCTTATTTATTTGATGCGGCATTATCCAACCGCAATTATCATCTTTCAAATGGCTTATTCTTCTGCATGAATCCAAACCTAAAATAACTAATGAATGTTCATAGAATGGATAGTATGTATAACCTTGGCTATAATCAAATTCAATATTCTTCTTAGTTTTCCTGTAGAACTCATCAAAAAAAGATTTGAAATTTAATAGTTTTTCTTCTACTTTCCAAGCTTTATTATTATATTTTCTAGGATCCATATTTTTTTCACAATCTTTAAAATTAACATCGTGATTACCCGGAACAATTACTATGTTTTCTTTGCTAATAGTATTATTTTCTTTATCAAATCTATTATTTAAATAATCTATCAAAAAATTAATAAATTTAGAAACATCTTTTAATTCATCTATTTCTCCTTTCTCAGATAAATCACCTGCTATTACAATGATGTCTGGTAAATAGTTAAAATTTTTATGATAATCATAACTGACTTTCCGAGCTAAATACTCTATTGCTGTACAATCATATAAATCTATAGATTCATCATCTGTTAAAAAAAAATTCTCCCCAACATGTATATCTGAAATCATTAAAATGTTAGTTTCTCGCATTGCATACTCCTCTAATTTTTTTTATTTTCAGCTTTGTTTTAAATTAGAATTAATATCTGGAATTAAATCATAATTAAACCTAACTAACCTATTACTACCAATATTTTTTTTGAGTCATAAGCTAATATTCTTATTTTATTAGATTCATAAAAAAGTTCGGGGATACTCCCGATTTGGGAGTGTATGCAAACTTTTCCCAATTTTGCGATATTAATCATTTTCCAACTCTAACTCGTCTAATTGGCTTTTTATTCTATTTATTGCTTTCTTTGTAATATGGGTATTCACCCCGTAGGATAATCTCTTTCTTCGATTTTGTAATATAGTGTAAATGTATCCAACGGGGTAAATCTCAGTATTTTTTAAATTCTTATGTCCCAGCAATTTTTGTATATATCTCAAGTCTTCTACTGCTTCCAATAAATGAGTAGCGAAACTGTGTCGTAAACTATGAACTGATACTTTTTTGTCAATATTTGACTTTATTAAAGCTTTATAAATAATTCCCCAAACGCTTCTTTTTGTGTATTGTCCACCATTAATTCCTTCAAATAATCACACTTCAGGGCAATAGTGTTTATAATATTCTCGAAGTAAATCCGGTATAGAGTTTCATATCTTTTTCACTTAAAAGTACGTAAACATAATACATTTAATACTTCTGAATTTATCCTGCGGGTTGAATTTCCTTTTGTAGCTGCGGTGCTCTTTCATATCCTCTTTCAATCTGAGCACTTAGCTATTTTTTATACGATTCAATTATATTTCCAAAGCATTCCATCAATTTTGTTCATTCCCCTGAAATGCCAGCTAACCATGGTTTAGGGAGCTTATCCCAAAGAAATCCTGGTACAGATAATTAAAGATGTTTTGAAAGTGGGATAAAATTTCTGCATTTTCCAAATAAAAAAAACCTCCGGTGAAATACTGCCGAAGGTTTTTTGTAATATAAAGCGTTTATTTTATCAAGAGCAATTTACCGGTTCCAATATGGGAGTCAGCTATAATTTTGAGGAAATAAACACCGCTTCCCAGGGATTTTTTCTGCTTATCTTCTGCCTTCCAGGCTATTGCATAAGAGCCGGCAGTTAGATTGGAAAACGTTTTGGAGAATACATTTTGACCTCGAACATTAAAAATTTCTACCTTTGTCCGGGTTGAAATATCCGGTAGAATAAAACTGATAACCGTTTCAGGATTAAACGGGTTTGGGTAGATTTGAATAGTAATATTATCCTTAACATTTACAATGTCTTGTTCTATGTCTGTGTTCGATGAATTTATTGTAAAATCCCAGGTTTGATTACCGTAAACCGGCAGTGTAACTGTATCTGTTGAGTAAAAAGTCTTGGTAGCAAGTGCTGTGTAATTCAAGTTTCCCAGGGCTGGAACATTGTATTCTCCGTTCATGTCCGTGTATGCATAGTCGTGTATATTTCCAAAGGAATCGAGGAAGGCAACCGTAACATTTGACACCGGATTTCTCAGATTGTCCGTGACAGTCCCCGTACACTGATAATAACCATTATCCAGCGGAATCTGTAAATCTATGTCGATGTCTGAGATATTGCCTTGAACATCGACCAGGATAGCATCTTCAAAACTGATAACATTATCGAAGTAAGTGAGTGGGGTATAAGGCGAATAGGCAAACACATAATAGGTGCCTTCCGGTAAATCCGGAATTAGATATGCGCCGGTCAGGGGATTTGCCATCACTGCTTCTTCCCAGTCTTCTTCGCTGGAAACAGCCACTGCTTCTATGGGTGGTGTCCCGGGTCCAGGAAGTTCACCATCCACTGTGATCGTGCCGGAAATTGAAAATTCACCATTCAATGATTCATTCAAAATAAAATCGATATTAGAAATATCATTATCCACAATTATCCAAGTGGCAGTGATTGGAGAGGCTGCAAGCTGATAGAACTGAATATCAGCAGTTTGCGAATCACTCGCCATCACCATGTAAATTCCATCCGGAACAGTTAATTCATAATAGCCGTTTTCATCGGAAACACCATAGCACATCATTCCATTGCCGGGATTATTACCCGGCATATTCTGTGGATGTGGAAAGATCACAGCACCTTCCAAAGGCAGGTTGGTTTGATCATCCATAACAATTCCGGTAATTGTATGCATTTCACGTGGTTCCAAAATTACATCTATCACCATCGCGGTTCCATTTTCCAGAACAATTGGTGTTGCCATTGGCCAGGAGGGAACAGCGTTATAAAAATAAATATGATATGATTGCCGCCAAACTGCAAGCAGGTATTCACCGTCAGGAATGTTTTCCAATACGTAATTCCCGTTGAAATCCGAGTAAACACAAAACGGCATCATCCAGGGCGAAATCAGCGCATATAATGCAACTTGCGCTCCCTCGACGGGCGTCATATCAGGATCGGTTATAACACCCGATAAAGAATTATCTCCCGGAATAATATTGGGAAAGAAATTGAAATCGATACCCGTAGCATTTGGATTCATGTTATTCACCTGAATCGGAGTTGCCTGGATAGGATTAGGAGTATTTTCGTAATAAAGAAATTGTGCAATCGGATCTATAATATAGGCTTTTACATAATACATCCCGGGATTCATAATATCGAAGCTGTATTGTCCGTCTTCATTGCTGATTGTATAATTGATAGGGTTATTTGCCACATGCGGTGGTTGATCAAAAAGTTCAACAAACGCCTCAACAGCAGAATCCTGAATCAGGGTGACACCACTGATCGTGTAACTATTGAGAAAAATATAGCTGAATAACAAAAACATTATGAAAGTTATCCGTTTCATATTAACCTCCTGTTGCGTTAAAATGCAACTTTCATTCCAAAAGGATAGCCGGCGGTTTTACACCGCCGGCATTAGTTTACTTCAGCATTAACATTTTATTGGTAATGCTTTTTCCGGCAGCAGAGACTTTGTAGTAGTAAATGCCACTAGATACAGGTTTGTTCGATCTATCTGTTCCGTTCCAAACGATATTGTAGATTCCGGTTTCAAAATGGTCATCAACCAGGGTCGTAACCAGTTGACCTTTAGTGTTGTAAACAGTCACTTTAACACTGGAAGCTGTAGGGATATTGAAACTGATGTTAGTGGACGGGTTGAACGGGTTCGGGT
Organism: Armatimonadota bacterium; assembly: GCA_013203665.1. Taxonomy (GTDB): domain Bacteria; phylum Cloacimonadota; class Cloacimonadia; order Cloacimonadales; family TCS61; genus JABMPU01. The sequence continues at coordinate 7,149 of JABMPU010000183.1, read as the reverse complement.
AGTTCACGACAGTCAAAACTCCGGCAATTAGAGGTGTATCATTACTTCCGGTTGATCCGGTAGATTCCAGAGTAAAGTCTATTGTCGCATTACCAATCATTGTTGTTGTGGTGGTGGATGTATTGTAGAAAACCTTTGTAGCGGAAACCACAACATCACCGACAATTACGTTATTGGTTTCATAAAAACCATCATTATTAGTTTGCGCCATAGCAACTACATTGCCTTCTAAATCACTGATTATTACTGTGGAGTTGGCAATCGGTTGATTCTGAATATCTCGTACAAAACCATTCAGGGCAAGATACCCACCGCCTTCTACTGGTACTAATTCAAAATCGATTCCCGTAACTGTGCCAAGAGCAGTAACTGCCACAGCATCTTCAAAGTTAATTACACCAGGATAGAAAGTGTGAACGCTGCCAGGACTAAAAGCAAAAATGTAATAGTCGTTTTCGGGGAGATTTGCCAGTTCATATTGACCAAATAGATTTGTGAATGTAGATGTACTAAAAGTCTGATCCGCAGAAATTCCTACTACTATTGCGTTTTCAATAGGAACACCTGCCAGGGTTATGTTTCCGGAAATGGAATTATCGAAGGTAACAAGAGCCTCAAAATCAAAATCGATTCCGGTTACATCGTCTTCTACAAGCACAACATCAGCTTCAGCCGGGCTGGATTTGTGATCGTAGAACTGGATTTGCATATTCATCCAATCCAGAGTTTCAGCTCCAAAGATATATTCTCCTTCCGGTACATTCAATTCAAAATATCCATTTTCATCCGGTTGAGTATTCAGCATTCCACAACCACCGTTGCCTCCACCATTTCCTCCAGGTCCTCCCGGATTCCAACTTGTGGAATGGGCAAATACAATACAATCACTCACCGGATTACCCAGATCATCGTGAACAAAACCGGAAACAGTGTAGAGCACCAGAGGTTGCAGCACAGGATTTATCGTGATTGTGTCACCTTCAGCGATCGTGATTACAGTGGCGTCTTCCCAGGATGTTACTCCATCATAAAAATAGGGAAGATAAGATTGAGCATGTACGGAAAGAATATAATCTCCCGGCGGGATATCGCTAATTTCATACAAACCGGCTTCATCTGTGATGGCATGGCCAAAATGCCAGTTCATACAGGCAACAGGATAGAGGAAGACAGTTGCATCTTCCACCGCCTGACTGTTCTCATCAGTTACCACACCGGAAACCACAGCATCATAGGTGATCACTTCTTCAAAATCAAAGTTAATGTCGGTAATATTATCATTAACGGTAACCACATCAGCTTCTTGCCAGTTATCTTTATGATCATAATATTGCACTTGTGGATTCATCCAGTTAAAAAGACGAGCTCTGAAAATGTAATCACCTTCCGGGATGTTGAGTTCGAAAGTTCCGTCTGCCAGAGAACTTGTAGACCAATTTGGCCACATATTTCCACCAGGTCCGGTTCCAGCCGTGATTGCCATTATCTGACAGCCTTCCACTGGGTTTCCTTCATTATCCAGAACGGTTCCGGTTACAGAATAAAGCACCAGCGGTTGTAAAACGGGATCGATCGTGATAACGTCATCTTCGTTAACAGTAATCAGCGTTGCTTCTTCCCAGGATGTTACGCCATCATAAAAATAAGGAAGATACATTTCTTTTTGTACGAATAAATAGTATTCGCCAACCGGAATGTTTTCCAAGACATACAAACCGTTTTCATCTGTATTTGTGGAATGCTGGAACCAGGGCATTCCATAGAAAGTGAAGAGTTCCACGTGAGCATCTGCCACAGCTTCTCCCAGTTCATTGGTGACTAAGCCGTTTATTTCACCGCTTCCGATGAACTGACCCTCGATCAGGAAATCAATATCAAAGGCAGATGGATTGGTTTCATCCAACACGATCGCAGTAGCCAGGTTTGGATCTTCCACATTATCATAATAGAGGGTTGGCTCTCCCGGTATTTCCAGGGCGACGTAATAAGTTCCGAAACCAACATCTTGAAATAAATACATCATTCCCATGATCTCATATTCCTGAATGGGAAGAATGCTGGGATCGATCGGTAGTTGATCATACAATAGAACTGAGCCTTCAATAAAGCCAGGACCGCCGTGTCCACCCTGCAGGATGAGATGTCCGGAGATCATTCCCTGCAGAATCGGATCGATAGTAAAATTAATGTCGGTTGCATCAGGATTGGTCTCCGTCAGTTCAACCGGTGTCGCATCCTCGATACAGAACACGCCATCATAAAAAATATGAACTCCAATACCGGATAACTTGACAATATATGTGCCAAGCTCAACATCCGTCAGCGTGTAGACACTATCTTCCACTGGTGTCACATAATGAGCCTGTGGATTGCCCGGTTGAAAGGCTGTTGCAATAAGTCCGCTCACCGGGTTTCCACTTACTTCTCCTGATATCGAACCTGCAAATAACATTGTAGATGCTATCAGGAATAAACTGAGTGTTACGAGTAATTGTTTCATTTTTCCTCCTTTAAACTATTATCTCTTCAAACTCACGTCGAAACATAGAAGCATTCCACGTGCCAAACGTGATTTTCCGAGCAATATTTTTTTCTCACTACTCTCTAAGAAATTGAAAAATAAGAAGTTGAGAACTCTGAAAAAAACATAAAAAATTATTGAAACCGAATGATTGAATTTCTTGTTTGTAACAATTATGAAACGTTTTTTATTTCCATGATCTAAGAGGAGAGATTGAATTTTTATAAATCATTAGATAGCAAATAAATAAACGGAACGTATCATTAATGAAACATAATCACAAAAATGTTACTCATCGCTCAGGATGCGATATATCTGGGGACGGGGGATACCTCCCAGGTTGCTCGCTTTGTTAATGTTACCGGTAGTTTTTTCCAAAAGCTGATTGGCATAATTTTTATCGAGTTGATGAATGATACGACGACGAAATTGGCGGTATTCAGCCCATTCTATAGGAAGTTGATCACTGTTGGAAAAGGAGAATTCGTCGGTGCTCATATCCAAAGCAGTAGTTTCCAGTTCTTCTCCTTGGGAAAGCAGCACAGCTTTTTCCATTGTATTTTCCAGTTCCCGAACATTACCTTTCCAGTCTTTCTGCAAGAGAGCTTTAGCTGCCCTGGGATTGATCTGCTTTATTTTTTTCCCAAATTTCGTATTGAATTTCTGCCTGAAAAATTCTACTAAAGGCAGGATATCATCTTTTCTCTCTGATAATGAAGGTACATCGATCTCCACAACATTCAAGCGGTAAAAGAGATCTTCCCGGAATGCACCCTGATCTACCATCTCTGTTAAATTCTGATTTGTTGCTGCAATTATCCTGAAAGAAACGGGAATTTCTTTGGTTGAACCAAGAGGAGTTATCATTCTTTCCTGGAGAACACGCAAAAGTTTTGCCTGCAAAGCCTGCGGCATATCACCGATCTCATCCAGAAAAAGAGTGCCTCCGTTAGCTGTTTCGATCTTACCTTTCTTGTCGCGAACAGCTCCGGTGAAAGCCCCTTTAGCATAACCGAACAATTCGCTTTCCAGAAGATTTTCCGGGATTGCAGCACAATTTACAGCGACGAATGCTGCTTGGGGATTATATTCTTTATGCAAAGCTCTGGCGATAAGTTCCTTTCCACTTCCGGTAGGTCCTGTGATGATCACATTTACATTATGAGAACCCACCATTTTCATCAATGTAAAAACCTTTTGCATGGGAGCGCTGTTGCCGATGATCTCAGGGAAAATCGATTCTGAAGATTCTTTGATCTGGTCACGTTCGCGCAAGAGTGTTTCAATACGTTCTGTTTTTTCCAGAGCAGCACGGGATTGCACAAAAAGAGCTTCCAGAAGATTTTGTTCCTGCACATTGAATTGTTTAGCATTGGTTGCATCAGCATAGATCACCCCGCGGATCTCGTTATTAACAATGATGGGATAGCAAACGGCAGTTCGCAAACCAAGACCGAAAATACTGGAATGAATATCAAAAGGAACATCTTCCTGCAAATGATCAAAATAGCGGATATGACCGAGTTTGATAGTTTCCTGCAAAACAGTTGTGCTGATCTTGATATCAGTCAGGGAGATCGTTTGGATGTCTCTGTCCAATCCAAGCTGTGGAAGAAGTTCACCTTCATTCAATGAGAAATACAATGCTCGTTCCAGGTGAGCGATGCGAATTACTCCTCCCAGAATTGCCTGCATGGTCGTATTAAAAGATTCGTTGCTGTGAATGAGTGAAATGATATTCCACAACAAAGAAAGGTGTTGTTGGTTTGGCGAAAAAGTGGATTCATTTTTGGGATTCAAAGGAGCAAAAGGATGCATGGCTGCGAAATTGGAAAATTCATTTTGCAATTCTCCATTTTCATTGAATCCGGGCAAGAGAGAAACTAATGTTGCAGCCTGAAGATAAGCAAAACAATCGTTAACTATTCCCAGGTCGCGGAAAATTTCTACCAGGTCTTTGCTGTTTCCTTTGAGAACAGCAGTATGTAAACGCACGGTGTTTTGTTCTATGAATTTAGTTAGAGTCTTACTGGCTTCCAGGTAATTATTGTGCAGAATTTCATACCAGAACAGAGCGAAATATTTTTCATCAGATGTTTGTTTAGCGTTCCTGGCAATCTCATAAATTTCTGCTGTTTCTTCCGGTTGCAGATAAAGCAAGATTGGTATCATGGCAAAGGAAAATTGCTCGAGAAGCTGCGTTTGTTCCTGCCATACGGGGTCTCTGGAAATATCGAGGATAATTTGTGCCAGATTTTCAGCAGAGCCCAACGCCCACTGGGCTTGAATTCCAAATATCTGTGACCATATTTCAATGCTTTTCTTATTATATTTTTTTCCAAATTCCGCAGCTGTTTGTGCCTGGTAAAGGCTTTTGCGCCATTCACCACGACGCAGGAAAACATCTGCCAGGTTAAGATGAGACATGGTAATGAATTGAATGTCTTTAGCCTTTTTTGCCTTCTCCAGCATCCGCAGAAATGTTCTTTCGGCATCGATGAAATGACTGGATTGAACATGAATAACTCCGATATTGTTCAATATGCGCAAATATGATTTTTTATTGTCCTGTTCGCTGAATATCGGCAAAACTTTTTCATAAGCCTGTCGTGCTTCTTCGATGCGATTCATATCCTGCAGGATGACAGCTTTATCAGCAGTAATTGTAGCAAATTCCACGCTGTTCTCCGCTACTTTTATAGCATCATATTTGTGAATTGCTTCTTCGGGAAAACCGTTTTTCCAGAGCAGGAATGCTTGTTTCTTTTGTAATGAAACAGGAAACGATAGCTTATCTGTAAATATTCGGATCACTTCATAAGAGGATGTGTAAAATTCCTGTTTGATGAGCGTAATGACGTAAGTTTCCAATAGATTAACAGCTTCTGATTCCTGCTTCAGCAGCAAAGCTGTTTTGGCAGCAACTGCCAGATTTCCCATTTTTTCTGCTGTTGAAAATATTCTCTTTAAAAGTGTTTTCGGTATTTTACCAGATAATGATACACCATTATAAACCAGGCTGTCACCTTTAATATTTATGGCAGGATGAGAGATCAAAGCCGGCAAGTAATCTGTTGAATCTTTCCACACGGTTTCGAGCAAAGTGATGGAAATTGGCATAGAAATAGAATCGAGAAAAGAAATAATCTGCAGAGGAATTTTTTCTTCAGTTTTTACACCTGATTTGTTGAGAAGTTGTAAACGAGTTAAAAAGGGTTTGCCGGAATATTTTTTTTGAATCTCATCGATATTTATTCCATACTGTTCATGTAGCTTGGAAATTTCAGCGAAACTAATCATTCCCAGATTACTTTTTGCTGCATGCGTCACTACATAATTATCCGGAAGTTCAGAAATTACGTTAAATAGATGTGTTTGTGTGCTGATTTCATTGCGATGCAGAACGATGTTGAACTTTTTTTCTTGCAGATAATTTAGCAAGTCCTGTTCAGAAGAAATTTGGGTTTGGAATTGACTGAAAAATTCCTGTGGTTGCCAGATGAAGTCCGATTCGTTCAGCACTAAGGCTGGTTTGCCTGATGATTCCAATCGGAGTACAGTCTGTTCAATGATCCTTTCCGGTTCATCCGTGCGATTACAAACGATGAGATGCTGTTTCTCAAGTTCCAAAATAGCTTTTTCCTGGCACGTGAATACATGTTGAGTGATAAATTCACGAATTGATCGTTCTAACGAGATATTTGATTTAGTGGCATAATGATAGGCAATTTCTGCCATGGATGGACGTTGGTTTGGCAAAAAATTCAAGATCGAAAGAAGAAATTCATCTTCGGATAAATCCGAGATGTATTCCTGATATTTTCCCTGGTCTGAAATCAGAGATTTATAATCATCAAATTGCATTGAATCTGCGGGAAGTTTACCGGTTGTGAGTTGTATTGTCAACAAGCCAAAAGCAAAAGTATCTGCTGCATAAGAGTTTACATTTTGCCATATCTTTTCCGGTGCAGCATAGGCATGAGTACCCCGGAAAATATCATCCTGGAAATGATTAGGAACAGCCAATCCCAGATCGATGATCACCGGAGATCCATCACGAATAATGATGTTATCCGGTTTCAGGTCATTGTAACATATGCCGGCTGAATGCATTTTAGCCAGAATCACTGCCAATTTAGCCAATAGAATATTCTTCTGTTTTTCAGTTTTGAATCTATCAAGTTGCAGTGTGTTGCCTTCCACATATTCCTGAACCAAAATTGGAGGTTCATCCTGGAATTCGACTGCATGAACGATATCAGCAGATTTTAAAGCTTTCAAAAATAAATATTCACGTCTCGCTTCCGCTATCGATTCAGAGTTATACTCTTTTAATACGACCTGTTTGCCTGAAGTATCCGTAGCTAACCAAACTTCCGCAAAATTACCTTTACCAATTACTTTTATCTTTTCATATTTCTTTTTCATAGAATACAGAATCAAAAATGAGACAGGATAAGTCAATAAATATTATTGATTTATAATTATTTTACTTGAAAATGTAACATAAATAGAACAACTTTTGTTAAATTTGGCATAATGTTTGGAATGCGCTGCGGAATCGGAAGATTCTGCCCGAACAAACCACCTAAGTTTGAATCGGAACGATTCAGACGAAACAAACCACG
>JABMPU010000182.1 GCA_013203665.1 Armatimonadota bacterium | reverse complement strand
GTTTTTCTCCGAGAATTTCTAGCCTGATCTTTAAAGCCTTCCGATAAAATTCTATTGCCTTATCATATTCTCCTTTATTGTCATAAGCTGCACCGATATTATTGTAAGAACCTGCAGTATGAGGATGTTTTTCTCCGAGAATTTCATGAAATATCTTTAATGCTTTCTGATAAAATTCTATTGCTTTATCATATTCTCCTTTATTTCTATAAGCTCCACCGATATTATTATAAGAAATTGCAGTATGAGGATGTTTTTCTCCGAGAATTTCTAGCCTGATCTTTAAAGCCTTCCGATAAAATTCTATTGCCTTATCATATTCTCCTTTATTATTATAAGCTGCACCGATATTATTATAAGAAGTTGCAGTTCCTGGATGTTTTTCACCGAGAATTTCTTGAAATATCTTCAATGCTTTCCAGTAAAATTCTATTGCCTTATCATATTCTCCTTTATGACGATAAGCAGAACCGATATTATTGTATGTAGCGGAGATTTGTTCAGATTTATCTCCAAACATTAAAATTGCTATTTCTTTTGCTTTATTATAATGTTCAATTGCTAAATTATAATTTCCTTTATCTTTATAGCAAGAACCAATATTATTATAACATTTTCCAATTATGTTTTTATCTTTTTTATTTTTATTATGCTCTATTTTTAGAGTTTTATTATAGTATTCTATTGCTTTATCATAAAATCCCATATCATGAAGTCTTTCTGCATAAAAGAGCAGATAATCTGTGTTTTTGGGGTTTATATTAACTGCTTTTTCTGCTTGAAGGAGGGAGTTTTTATAATCGAGTTCAATATAATAGGAACGAGCTTTTAAATAAGCAAAGAAAGCAATCTCATCCTGCTTTTCTTTTTCATATTTATCCAATATATCACGGAATTTATTATATTCAAAATTATCAAAATATTCAACTGCTTTAGTAATAGCCTGTTTATAATCTGTTTTTTCATTTAATCTTCCAGCTTCTTCGAGTTTTTCTTTTATTTCAATATATTCTTTTGTAAAATTTGTAAGTTTATTTTTTAATTCTTCTGTTTCAATAACATATCCTTTCCCTAATAATCTCTGCATTTCTTGAATTATTTTATAATTTCCCTTCTTAATTTTATTTTGTAGTTTTATTTCATCTAATTCAAAAACATTTAATAGATCATTTTTTAGATCAAATATTTCTAACATATTTATAAAATTTGTAAATTCTGTTTCATCTTTCAAATTATACATTTCATTATTAAAATTTAGATAATAATTTGAGTTATTAATTTTTTCCGGAATTATTATATTCGTAGCAAACCAATATAATGCAGAAATTAAGGTTACTATTATTGCTATTTTCCCTAATAATATGAAGATATCTTTTTTGTTTTTTTCTCTATGATCGATATTGCTCTTCTTTCTTTTCTTTTTATTATATTGTTTGATAAATATTATTAAGAAAATAATAATAATTAAAAATGATAATATTCGTGCTATAGTTATTAATATCATTCCTCTCTCCTCAATACAATCTTAAAACGCTTTTAAAAACAATCACTTAACCGAATGTTTCAATTCATGATCGATTCGATCTTTCAAAAATATTTTGATTAATGACTGATATGGCACATCTCTTTTATTTGCGATCATTTTAATTTCATCCAAAACAAATTCCGGAAGTCGTAAAGAAATTGTCTTTGTTGAAGGTTTTAATTTAGAGAATGTCACTTTTTCTGCTTTTTTCCAATCGATGTATTTTGAAGAATCTGTCTTTGCCCAGAATTCCCTTTCTTCATCTTCATTTTTAAATTTTGGAATATTTTTATGTTTGCTCATAATATATTTCCTTTTCTTTTTTATTCATATCTCTTGCTGAAATAATGCGAATTAATTTATTTCTAATTATGAAGACAATGAATAATAATCGTTCTGTATCAGTTTTGCCAAGTACAAACCACCGTTTCTCTGTTTGTGAATGTTTTGTGTCGTCTGCAACAATTAACGGCTCGTTGAAAAATACCTGTTCACATTCACTTCGTGCAACCTGGTGAAGAATCCAGTTTTTCTCTGAATTTCCTTCATCCCAATCAAATCCTTCACAATTAAAAAGTAGATTATTCATACTTTTGTATATTTCTGACATATACATTAAGTGTCAATATTTTTTTGAAATTTGTTAAATTTTCAAGTTTTAAGTTCAACTATAAGACGCAGAAGTGCTGATTAACTTATTACTCTTCTGAATAATAAAAAAAAAAATTAGCAGGTTTGAAAGCAAAACTTCTATAAAGAGGTCGAGTTAGTTTTTTACCAGGTTTATTTTGCCAGCCACTCAGCAATTGCGATGACTTCTTCGTTCTTCTTAACTTTGCCAATAAAAACGGAATCCTTGTTTACAACACCAACACCTTTGGGTGTGCCGGTCATAACAATATCGCCATTTTTCAAACTCATGAACGTGAATATTTCAGCCAGAATATCGTTGGGCTTATAGATCATTTGCTCAATATTTCCAGCTTGCACAATCTTTCCATCGATGTTCAATTCAATGGATAGATTTTGGTTGATGCTTGGAATCTCGACAAATTTACTGAATACAGCAGAACCATCAAAAGCCTTTGCACGCTCCCAGGGAAGACCTTTAGATTTCAGCTTGTTTTGCAGTTCTCTTTTAGTGAGATCCAAGCCAAAACCAACAGCTGAAAACCTTCCATTCTCATATACAAAACATAGCTCACCTTCGTAATGAATTTGCTCTTTTTGGAAGGAATAAAGTTCTTGTGATATTGCAGAGTTTGGTTTTAAAAATACAACCATATTTTCAGGAATTTCATTGTTTAATTCTTTTATATGTTCCTTATAATTCCTGCCCACACAAATGATCTTTGATGGTGTAACTTCTCTATTTCCAACGATTATTGTGTTCAATGTATTCTCCATTTCACCTGGTAAGAAAGAACTCTATCAGAATTTATTTATCAAATTTTCTCTTTTTGCAAAATCAATTACTCTACAGATATATTTTTTTGAGGATTAATTGCATATTATTACCGTGAAAAAACAGGCAGCTTACTCCCTGCTTATTTCGTGCATCTCGCTTTTAATCCGTCGGTTCATTCTTTTTGTTTTGGTAGGTTGTCGGTCCGTTGGTCCATTCTGACTTATTGTACCAATCTTTAGGATAACCGACTTCGAGGGTCATTTTTCCAGGTGCGTTGATATAACCATCGTCATAACGGGCTACCAGGCTCCAGGCAAATTCCCACCAGTCTCTCACAACCTGGTTAGCTTGCATTTCACAGTATGTAGTGAGCAGTTGCTGCGCTTTTTCCGGGTTTTGTTTATAAAGAGCATGCGCCTGCTCATCCATCTTTTTGATGCCTTCAATTTCAGCGAGTTCGATTTCATCTTGTTTCTGCTGAATATCCTTGATCATATAGCTATACTTTACACCCGCCCAATTGGCCACAAAATTGAAAGCCCACCATGCGCTTTTCTGGCTGAAGATTGAAGTGTCACACGTGTAATATGGTGCAGCGATGCTTGAGACTCCTACGTAGAAAGGTACATAGCAAGTGCTCATCGGTTCATCCGGTCCGAACCAGACAAGCCCCCCGATGGGATCCGGTAGCCAGCCGCGAGCCTGGCAGACATAGCTATACCCACAGCGAAAGATAGAAATCGGACGTTCCCACGCGCCTTTCAATTTGGCATTCGGATCACCGGTATCGCCTCCCGCGTCCATTGGTCCAGGGTAACGGTAGGGAGATCCGAAAGGTCCTGCAGTTACTCCTTTTGACTTATCAAACTCAGTTCCTTGATAGTAATCGCGGTAAAGACTCATAACGTCACGGACGCTGAGTTTCTTGTCCGGTTTGATGGAGAAGGGATACTCTTTCGTATAGCCATCTTTGACCCAAGGTGATTTTTCCTGTGAAGGTGCAATTCGATCCTGCAGGCGCCAGATCCGGCGCAGTGAGTAGTAGGGATGGCTGTATTCTCCTAAACTTACAGTTCGCAGCCAATCCAGCTTGCCGTCTTCCGGTTTCCACCATCCATGTTTTTCTGCAATGGCATGAAGGTTTTTAGAGTAGAGCATATTGGGGTCATCCGGGTCGATTTCACGAATACGCAATTCATTTGCAGCTACAAATACTTCACCGTCTGGCACCTTTTTTGCTACCCAAAGCCCGCCTGTGCCTTCAGGACTGGGCGCCATTTCTATGACCCAGCCTTCTTCCGTATCCCCGATAGGCAGTGTTTCGCCCGTGCCGTAGTAGCCATAGGTTTCAATAAGATGACCGATCAATTCAACTGCTTCGCGTGCTTTTGTACAGCGTTCCGCTGCTATGCGGCTAAGTTCGGAGCTGTAAAAAATGAGTTTACCAGGTACTGGCTCTAGTTGAACTTTGGTTCCGTCGGTGCACTCACCGAACATAAGCTGATGTTCGTTCATAATGGCGTAGCTACCATCGAAAAAAGCATAAGTATGTGCTACTTGAGGAATAAAACCAAGCGGTACGCTCTGCGGCTGATTAGAATCGAAATAGGTTGGACCCCGGTGAGTGCCGACATAACGACGCAGCAAATACCCATGATATTCGGGTCTCTCGCCCAGCGATGCAGCATCGTAATATACAGGTCGGAGTGATCCGGGCTTATGATCTGCAGCCGGTACGTAAACCAGGCGCTGATCAAACAATTCGCTGTCGTCTGAATGAGCGACCATGACCGAACCGTCTTCTGATGCTCCCTTGGTAACGAGTAGGGTCGTGCAAGCCAGTGCAGGTACGAAATTCATCAGGCTTAAAATGAGTGCTAAAATGATTACTTTCATCATAATACATTATCTCCTTTTATTATTGATTACAGGTCTACAATTTCACTTAGCGAGAAAACAATATCAGATTTTATTTATCAAATTTTTCTATAACTTGATCCAACCATTCCGACCTGTCGAGCGTATCGGCAACTGTCGGAGAAGTCAAGTTTCATTCCTTGATAATTTCTATTCTTCAGCAGAAAATTCTGCCCACTGCTGAGCCGGTCTGTCTTCCAGATAACCTTCCAGCCAATCATATTGTTGATGTTCTTCTATGAATTTTTCAGCATCAAAAGGTGTTCCGCAGGAACATCCCCATCTTGCCCACATTTGCATATTTTTTGCCATGCTGCTATCTACCACTTTTCCATCCACGCAACCTTGAGGAGCAAATGGAAGTCTTTCGGGCCAGTATTGCATCGGATCAAGATCGTAATGTCCGCAAATATTCCGGGTGCATTTATTTTCTTTTTGCAGGTACACATCATAATGATCTGCTAAAAATTCCTTAGCCAGCTCATTATCTATTTTTCCCATGTTTTCAGTAAGAAGCTGTTTCCAGCGAACTCTTCGTGCTCCCATGGGAGTTCTGATATCAGAATAACCTGCGCCGGAACATTCCTGATTCCGAATTTTTAAATCTGAAGCCACATTCTCACCACTGTAATATCCATCAGAAGTTTTTTCAAAACTATCGTATTTCAGTCCCTGCTCAAACCTGGCAATTTCACCGGTATTAACATCACCCAAAAGCCAGCTATTTGCATAAGCACCATTATTGTCTGTTTTCATGATTTCTACCCATTCTTCAATAGTCTGGGCATATTGCATTGCTTTTCTCACGCGGTTGAATTCAGGAGTCTTTTCCGGGTCAAAACCTGTATATCCCCCAATGGTAGTTTCAGTTCCGATCAATCCGGCATCGGTTACAAAATAGTCGGTTCCACTTTCGATCAATCCGGGTGAGGATTGCATCAAGATCTGGTGTCCTTTTTCCGGTTTAATGTCCAGGATAATATTGAAGAATTGACCCGCAGCATAAATAGTCCAGCTATTATGAGCCATCACAATTTTACCGTCTTTGGTGTATTTACCGGTGGCAATGAAGGCACTGCATTTTTCGTTTTTCAATGGCATTTCTCCAACTATTGTGGGCCACCAGTAATCAAAAAGTTCTGTGAAACCATTCCAACCGATAATTTCCTCAAGAGAAATTTCAAACCCGGCTTTAGTAGCTCCGGCTGCAATTCCCTCCATTTCCTGCATAAATTCTTCATCGATTTTAGATGTGAACATTTTGTTTGCATGTTCCACGAAAAAATTAAAATCTTCACCTGTATACCATTCTGCCAGGAACTTGTTAATTCTCAAAACTTCTTTAAGCTCATTTGCCAGCAGGTATCCGTGTTGAAATCCACGCTCAAAAGGTTTGCCTTCGATATGAACAAATATCCAACCATCTTTTTCATAACGATTTGCTTTTTCTAACCAAGCTTCTTCATCTGCAGTCAGTTCAATTGATAACAGAACATTAAAAGATGAAGCTAATATAACAAATAAAAATACAATCCTTGCTGATTTCGAATTCATAAAACCTACTTAAATTTTATTTTGGGATTATCCTTATGTTCTTCATCGCAATACTTTATTATTTCACCGATAATAATATTCAAAGAATCCGTAATTCTGTATTCGAAATCTGGATCATTAGGATTATAAGTTTCGAAATACAAAATATCTCTCTTATTATTTTTTATATAAAAACAAAGCTTAAACCATTCTATGGATTCTATTCCATAACATTTACCTACACTAATTACCCAATCATATCGATCATTTTCAATTTCCTCTAAGCGATCAAAATCGTGTTTTTCTACTAATTCATTTTCAATTTTTTTCAAAACTACCTCAACATTTTCTGTTAATTCACTCATAAAACCTCCCTGTTTTTTTAAAAAATTTATTTTTTTAATTCATTGATTATTGAATCCCTTCCAACTCCTCTTTCACAAATTCAACAAGTTCTTTCACAGGTTTTGCAAAACCTGAAAAAGTTCTTTCTTCATCAATATTTTTTTTAACTTTATTGAATTGTTGTTTGTTTATTTTCAAACCGTTTTGATATGTTTTCCAGCAATCTTTTTCCGTGTATTATTGCCACAATGAGAATTTTTGTTTCCTCTTTCCTATACACGAACCTGTAACTATAAACGAAACGCTCCCTTATACTTTCATCCCCTATTTCTGGAACGATCCTACCGCTTAAGGGAACATCCATGATGTTACGAGACACATCCAGGATTTTTGAAACAACTGCTCGTGCATAAAATTCAGAATCTTTTGCAATGTATTCTACGATCGATTCAAGATCTTCAGTTGCTTCCGGTGACCATACTACTTTGAAGTCCATTTTTTGAATGTATTTTCTACTTCTTGTTGGCTGAATTCTTTTTCTTTTTCAGCTCTCTCAATTCCCCGTTGAATTTTCTCTACTACATATATGTGATATTGAATATCTTCAAATGTACAATTATCAGGTAGTTGATCAAGCAAGCATCTTACTTCTTCTTTTGCACTATTCATTATTCTCCTTATTTTCGATTTTTAGAGCATATAAATATTTTTAATGTATAAAAACTGATATCATACCAAAATAAACTAAATAAGACATCTATTATTCAATTTAATGAATATGTTAAATACTTGAAATTAAACAATTATGTCAATAAAAAATAAAATCACTTGAAGGGAAAAATTTAATTATCCCTAAAATTTATTGAATCCCTTCCAACTCCTCTTTCACAAATTCAACAAGTTCTTTCACATAAGATTCGGAAAAATCAAATTTGATACCTGCTGTTTCGTAAAGCTCCTTCACAGGTTTTGTATAACCCAATTTCAGGAAATCTTCATATTTCTGAAGAGCTTTTTCTTTCCCGAATTTCTTATAATTTCTATAAACAGAAAGAGCTCCGAGCTGAGACATTCCATACTCGATATAATAGAATGGAACTTCAAAAATGTGGAGCTGGAATAACCAGAGATTTTTCTTGAATTTTTCTAGATCCGTCCAATCAATCCCAGAATTGAATCTATCCATCAAAGATGCAAAAAAATCTTCTCTCTCTTCTACAGAATGATCTGGATTCAAATAAATCCAATGTTGAAAAGCATCAACGATCATACACCAGGGCAGAAAGCCCAAGGCTTCTTTCAATTGGTCGCGTTTTGCTTTTTTGAAGTCCTCAGCATCAGGATAATATTCATCCCATAAATCCATGGAAATAAATTCCATTGCCATGGAAGCAAGCTCGGCAACTTCACTCGGTGTACTTTTGTAAGGCTCGATTTTAATATCCTTCATAGAAAAAGAGTGCATGGCATGACCTGCTTCGTGCAGAAGTGTAACCACATTTCTGTGCAAACCAACTGCATTCATAAAAATAAAAGGAGCTCCTGTTTCCTGAAGATGATAATTATAACCACCCGGAGCTTTTCCTTTCCTGTTTTCCAGGTCGAGTAATTCAGAATTCTTCATCAAATTCAGCCACTTCCCGAATTCCGGTTTGATAGTATGAAGAATTTCAATTCCTTTATCTATAAACTCATCAATTTCCTTAAAAGGTTTCAGGATTTTTCCATCCAGGTCAACCGCAGTATCCCAAGGTCTCACAGTTTCCAGTTTCAAAATATTTTTTCTCTCTTCTGTGAGTTCCTTCAAAAATGGAATGACAACTTTTTTTACTGCTTCGTGGAATTTATAGATATCATCGGGCGAATAAGAAAATCTTCCTTTAAGTTGATGCATATAATCCCGGTAATTATCAAATCCGGTATTTTTCGCCTGTTGAATTCGCAGCTCTTTCATTTCATTAAAAAGTTCGTTAAATTCATCACGCTTTTCCATAATCTTATTCAAACGAAGATTCCAGACTTGTTCACGTACTTTTCTATCAGGGTCTTTCAGAAAAGGAGCAAGTTGGGACAGAGTTTTTTCCTCGCCTTTATATTTGACTGTAAGTTTGGAAAAAACAGCACCATATTTGTTTGCCAGCTCTTTTTCTTTCACTTTGAGCGGAATGTTTTCTTCCCTGAAAAGTTCGATTTCATTTGATATAATTTTATTCAGATGAGCATATTTTTTCTCGTCCAGTTCTTTTCTGAATGGACTTTCATAAAACTTCTTATTAAACTTGAAATCATACGGTTGAACTTTGGCAATTATACCAGCATAAAATTCATTATATTTTTGGGAATATTCCTCTTTATCCGCAAAACGAGTCATCGTGATGTATCGCCAAGCCATTTCTTCGGATAGAATATCTGAGAGTTCACCAATTTTTTCCATGAATTTAATAAGTTCCTCAGCAGACTTTATTTCCTCCGATTCCAGTTTTTTCATCTCTTTTTCCACGTTTTCCCATTTTGTAATATCCAACTTTTCCGAGAAATATCTTCGCTTCTTCTTTGTAATTTTTTCTGTTGTGTACATTATCTACTCCTTTAATTTTTTCACATATTTATCAAACCAATCCATCATTTCAGCCAGAACATGAAGATTGGATTCCTTAGCAGAATAACCATGACCTTCAAATGGTAAGATAACCAATTTTGCAGTTGCACCATTTCCCTTCAAAGCCTGATACATTCTTTTGGACTGCATCGGAAAAGTTCCGGAATTGGGATCATCCTCACCGTGAATAAGGAGCAATGGTTCTTTAATTTTCTCAGCAAACATGAATGGAGAAACCTTCATATAAAAATCCTTTGCTTCCCAAAAGGTCCGTCTTTCACTCTGAAATCCAAATGGAGTGAGAGTGCGATTGTAAGCTCCAGTTTTTCCAATTCCAGCAACACATAAATCGCTGTGTGCAAGAACATTTGCCACCATAAATGCGCCGTAACTGTGTCCTACAATGCCTACCTGCTGGGGATCAATAATTCCACGCTCATCAAGATAATCAATGGCAGCTTTCACACTATTTACTGTCTGCTCGATAAAAGTTTCATTCACAGTTTCAGGATCACCGATAATCGGGATGGATGCTCGCATAAGCACAGCATATCCTTCTAAAACAAAAAACCTGACAGATGAACCGCTAAAAGTCATAAATCTTTCTGCAGAGGTTTTCACCTGACCCGCAGTGGATTTATCAGCATATTCTTCGGGATAAGCATTTATAACTAAAGGCAATCTTTCTTCTCGTTGGTGATTTGCTGGCAAATAAAGAATCCCAGTTAAAGGAACTCCGTCATTTCTTTCATAAAAAATAAGTTCTTTCGTGATAGTCAAATCAGGATAAGGATGTGGATAATTACTGATTTCCTCCCTTTCTTTAGAATCTAAATTCACGAAAAAAAAGTTCGGAGGAGTTGTTTGATTTTCACTTTTGATAGCGATTTTATTAAAACCATCTCCAATAAATCCATAAATTCTTTCAAAAAAGTTTTCCCTGCTTCTGAATAAAATCTCCTTCTCTTTCGAATCAAGATTGAATTTGGCTAAATACGGAAAATTCCCTGCCGGAGTTGCACCAGAATTATTTATGAAATAAACATTGTTATCCTTTTTGATAAAAACCTGTTTACCATTAATTGTAGTTTTCTTAACCAAATCTCCTGGGGAATTATATCTATCGCGAATACTCAAATCAAAGATAAGTCTTGGATTTTTATCTCCAATCTTAAAAAGCCATTTTCTTCTCCAGAGCTTGTCTCTATCATATTCAGAGAAAATTAATTCATCACAATCTTCTGACCAATCGATATCGAAAAAACGATGTTCGGTTTTAAAAATAACTTCTGCAGATTTTCCTGAAAATAAATCCAATCGTAAAATCTTATCGCGAAAATCAACTTCCTTTTTAGGATTACCTTCATCCAGAGCTTCAACCCAGACAAGAGCTGCATCTTTCAAGGGTTGCCAGCGAAAACTGCGAGGTCCGATGTAAGTTCCACCAATCGGAATCTGATCCTGCAAAGGTCTATCATAAATTGCTTTAATCACTTCTCCATCCATCTTCCAAACCTGGAATTTCTTTGGGAATCTATAGTATGGAAGTTCGTAAGAATAAGGTCTTTGAATCTGAGAAATAAAGACAAATTGATTGTTTGGAGCAATTTCCACTTCACTATAAATTCCGGATTTTCCGATTTCTGTAATTTCCAAATTTGAAACATCTATCAAAACCAGTTGCGAAGTAAAATAATAATCAAACAGCTCTTCATCATACTTGTTCTTCAAAAGATTTTGATAGGTTCTGGTTTGACTGATTTTTCCAATCGTTTCTTCGATGATCGGAGATAATGGAATTTTGGGTTTTGGGGGAATCTCTCCCCTATTTTTCGGAATTGAATTTATCAATAAAGTTTTATTATCACTCAACCATTGAAATCCTCCATCTCCAAAAACATCATTAATAAAAAGATTTTCAATTGGTTTGAATGTTCCGGTTTCAACATCGATAATTAATAATTTTATACCATTTTCTGTTTCAAGGGATAAAGCCAATTTGGAATGGTCAAAAGAAAGTTTTCTGTTCCGAATTTTGATATTTTTGGGAAGTTTAACAGGGATTTTTTCTCCGGTTTCAAAATTATGAATTGTTAAAGAAGTATCAGGATAGGTTTTTATTGGAGCATTCAACTTTATGGAAATCTTCTCTCCAGCTAATTCTACAAATGGTTGGGATATATTTTCCAGAGTTTGCTTTGACTGCCGTTTCATCTCGAATGCAATATCATCAAAAGGAACAAAACTGAAATACGGAAACGAGGTTGCATTAAAGATTTTTGTTACTTTTTCTGATGGTAATTTATATCCGTTTTCAGATTCGTCAATTCCATCTTGAGAATTTAAAATATTTATCATAAAAAATCCTAATAAAAAAATTTGAATAATCCGTTTCAACTTTTTATCCCCTTTTTGAAAACGGTTGAAAATTAATTACTTTGTATTTTTTGTCAAAAAAAACCTAATAAAAATATAATCTTTCTTGTTATGATTAAAGAATGTCAGAATAAAAATCTTCTTGACTTCTCAGGCAATAAAAATATTTAAAATTCCATTCAAAATTAGGTAAATATTATGAGGTAAATATTATGAGGTAAATATTGGAAACTGCCAAATCAATGCAGCAAATTAAGACGGATAAAGTAAAATTTATTCAATTGCAATTGAAAAATATATTAAAGCAAAAACGAAAGAAGGTGACGAATACAGCATACAAGTTTCAAAATGGGAAATTGATAAGTATCTTACAATATATTAAGTTGTTAAATAGGATGGAATTATGAATTTTCAGGATATTATTTTGAAACTACAGCACTTCTGGGCAGAAAACGGATGCAACGTTCTTCAACCTTATGATATGGAAATGGGAGCAGGGACGTTTCATCCTGCCACTTTTTTTGGAGCTTTGGGTAAGAAGCCCTTTGCAATTGCTTATGCTCAACCCTGCCGCAGACCAAAAGATGGACGTTACGGAGAAAATCCCAACAGATTGCAGCATTATTATCAATTTCAGGTTATCATCAAACCCACTCCGGATAATATTCAGACTATCTATCTAAAAAGTTTGCAGGCAATTGGCATCAAAACAGAAAAACACGATATCAGATTCGTGGAAGATGACTGGGAATCTCCTACCCTGGGTGCAAGCGGACTAGGCTGGGAAGTTTGGCTTGATGGAATGGAAATTTCACAATTCACATATTTTCAGCAGGTAGGCGGGATCGAAGTATTCCCTATCAGTGTAGAGCTGACTTATGGTTTGGAACGACTGGCAATGTATATCCAGGATGTGGATGATTTTAAAGATATCAGTTGGAATGACACAACTATGTATGCTGAAATATTCTTAGATAAAGAAGTAGAATTTTCCGAATTCAATTTTAAAAAAGCAGACGTGAAATCTCTTTTTGAATCCTTTAAAGATTATGAAAAACAAGCTTCCAACTTGATAAAAGAAAAACTTGTCTATCCTGCTTATGATTACTTACTCAAATGCTCTCATATTTTTAATCTTCTCGATGCACGTGGAGTTATTAGCGTTACAGAGAGGGCTGCGTACATAGGTAAGATCCGTACAATGGCTAAAAAATGTGCGCTTCTTTATATTGAAAAGTATGAGGAATAGGTTATCAAAAATTGTGATAACCTTTATTGAAGGATTCTAATAACGAGCAATATAATTCCAATCGAAATTATTGAAGATGTAAAGCGACCAGCTTAGTCGCTCTGATTCTCGACTTGGCAAGTCAAGTTACTTTTATTTAAGGAGCTAAAGTGCGACCAAAAGTAAAATTTTTAACAAATGAACTCATCAATAAGATAATTAATGAAGCAACAGAAATACTCTGCAAACTTGGCGTGGAAATCAACAATCAGAATGTTCTGTCTTTGCTTTCGGATAATGGAGCAAGGATTGAAAAGGATCGGGTTTATTTCACGGAAGATATTATTCGGAAGGCTTTAAAGACAGTTCCGAATTCGTTTAAACTTTATGATGTCAACGGAAATGAGACGAACGATTTTTCAGGAGATAATGTGTATTTCACTCCAGGTTCTGCTGCGCTTCATATCCTGGATCATAGAACCAAAGAGATTCGAAATCCTTCAACAGAAGATTACATCGATTATTTGAAAGTGGTAAATCAACTTAAGCATATTGCTTCCCAGAGTACTGCTTTGATCCCGAATGATGTTCACGAAAAAATCTCTGACAGCTACCGACTTTTTTTAAGTCTTTTATATTGTGAGAAACCGGTTGTAACAGGAACTTTCACGATTGAGTCTTTTGAAATAATGAAGGATTTTCAACTTGCTGTTCGGGAAAATGAAAAAAATCTGAAAGAAAAACCTTTAACGGTTTTCTCCTGTTGTCCCACATCACCGCTCAAATGGAGCGATGTCACTTCCCAGAATGTTCTGGATTGTGCAAAATATTCCATTCCAGTTGAATTTATAGCAATGCCGCTTTCCGGTTTTATTGCACCTGTAACTCTCACCGGATCTTTAATTCAGCATACTGCAGAAACTTTGAGCGGGATCGTAATCAGCCAGCTTGCGAATCCGGGAACTCCGATGCTATATGGTGGTTCGCCTGCGATATTCGATGTTCGCTACGAAACTACTCCAATGGGAGCTGTGGAAACAATGATGATCGATTGTGCTTATAATGAGATCGGGAAATTTCTGGGAATTCCCACGCAGGCATATATTTCTTTGAGCGATGCCAAACAGCTCGATGCTCAAGCCGGACTTGAATCCGGAATGGGAGCAACTCTTGCTGCTTTATCAGGAATCAATAATATTTCCGGTCCCGGAATGCTCGATTTTGAGAGTTGTATCAGTCTGGAGAAACTGGTTATGGATAACGATATTTGCGGAATGAATTTGAGAATGATAGAGGGAATCGAACCTAAAGAAGATTTTCCTTCTATTCCGATCTTTGAAGAATTGATAAAAGAAAATCATCTTCTGATTTCCAAACATACTCGCAAATATCTGAAAAAAGAACATTACTTTCCCGGAGAAGTTATAAATCGTGCAAACAGACCGAGATGGATAGCAGAAGGAAAAACAACTCTGGAAGAAAGAGCACACACCGAAGTGGAAAAATTGATCCAAAATTACGAACCTTCATGTTTGAAAAGTGAGATCAAAAACGATCTGACAAAATTAATGGAGAATGAAGCTAAAAAATATGGTCAGGATAAACTTCCAAAACGAAAACCTTGAAAACGGTCTCTGCCAGAGGAAATCTCTCATCTTGACCTTTTCAACGGTTGGAGAAATTTCATTGAAGTAAACTGAAAAGAATTGAGGAAAACTGAAATAAAAACCTTGAAAACGGTTTCCCACAGAGGATTTCTTTTATGGGAACCTTTTCAACGGTTGGGATTGAATAAGGCAAACCATTGAAAAAGTTCAGCAGGAAGAAAATTACTTATAAACTTTTTCAAGGTTAAAGAGAATTATGAGTCATATCATAAGATTTAAGATAAAAGATATCCAACCTGAAAAAGAAGTTGTTTTCAAGGAATTCGGAATTCCGAAAATTGATCTTGTTTCAGAAAAAATTCAACAGCTTTATTCGGAAGCAATAAAAGTATTCCGGGAAACTTCTAAACCCATTGTAATCTATTCCGAAATTTCAAAAGAAAAATTTCAAAATATTTTCAAGGGTGAAGGAAATAATTCTGCTGAAACTCCGGTTGATAAAATCTTTCCAAAAGCTGATAATCTGATTTTATTTGCTCTCACGATGGGAAAGGAAGTGAGCGAAAAAATTGAAATTCTTTTCAAAGAAAATGATTTTGCTCTGGGTTCGATGCTGGATAATATTGCTTCTCTGTCCGCAGATAATGCTGTAAAAAAAATGGAAGAATTAGCCGCGAAGGACACAAAGAATCACGAAGAAAATTATTTAATTCTTGCTTACAGTCCCGGATATTGCGGCTGGGATATTTCAGGACAGAAGAAGCTTTTTGAATATTTACATCCGGAAAAGATTGGAATAACTTTGAATGATAGTTTTCTGATGATTCCCTTAAAATCGGTTTCGGGTGTTTTGATTTCCAGAAAAAGTGAAATTCATAAATTCGAAAATAATTTTTCTTTTTGTTCTTTATGTAAGACGAAAAGTTGTTTGGAGAGGATGTGATCAAGACTTGACTTATCAGACAATTATCGGATGAGTTAAGTCGATTCAAAAACTTAAATCAAATCAGTTAAAGCGAACTTAATTCAAGTATTTGAAAAATTAGGAGAAGTAATGGAAATACTAAATCAGATTTCTGAGTATCTTCAACAAGGCGATGACGACAAAGTTTTTGCATTAACAAAAGAAGCAATTGAACAGGATTTAAATCCAAAAGTTATTCTCGATAATAGTTTAATCGCTGGAATGAACATCATCGGAGAAAAGTTCAAAAAACACGAGATATTTCTGCCGGATGTTTTGATGTCAGCAAAAGCAATGTATGCAGGTCTGGATCAATTGAAACCGCTTCTTGCTTCCAAAGGAATTTCCGGTTTAGGTAAAGTGGTAATCGGAACCGTGCAAGGCGATCTTCACGATATTGGAAAAAATCTTGTTGGAATTATGCTGAAAGGTGCGGGGTTTGATGTTATCGATCTTGGTAAGGATGTTCCACCGGAAAAATTTGTGGAAACTGCAAAACGCGAAAATGCAAAACTCATCGGAATGTCTGCACTTCTGACCACAACAATGACAAATATGAAGAAAGTTGTCGATCTTGTTAGAAAAGATAATTCTGATATAAAAGTAATAATCGGTGGAGCACCGGTTTCAAAAGAATTTGCTGATGAAATCGGAGCGGATGCTTATGCTTATGATGCTGGGAATGCGGTGGAATGTGTGAAAGAATTAATTTAACTCACCCCGACCCTCTCTTTAAAAAAAGAGAGGGAGATTGAGAAAAGCAAGAAGAAATTGAAGAAAAAAACAAAGCTATAAACTGTATAATTTCCCCTCTTTGGCAAAAAGGGGATTAAGGGGAGTTAGATGATAAATATCCTCAAAAGAATAAAAAGCAATAAAATCCTGGTTGCAGACGGTGCAATGGGAACAATGCTTTTTGCAAGAGGACTCAAACCTGGAGAACCTCCTGAATCGATAAACCTGAAAAAAACCGAAATCCTCGAAGAAATCGCACAGGCATATCTTGATGCCGGAGCAAAGATTATCCAAACAAATACTTTCGGAGCTTCTCCTTTGAAATTGTCAGATTACGGACTTCAATACAAAACCGAAGAAATCAATAGAATTGCTGTCGAAAGAGTTAGAAAAGTTATTGAAAATAAAGCTTATGTTTCCGGCTCGGTCGGTCCTTCCGGGAAATTACTAAAACCTTTTGGTGATACAGAACCGGAAGACATTTACCTGAGTTTTAAGAGACAAATGAAAGCTCTCATAAATGCAAGTGTTGATTTGATCTGCATCGAAACAATGACAGATTTGAATGAAGCAACTCTTGCTATAAAAGCTGCAAAAAGTTTCTCTCCCGAAATTCCGGTAATGGCAACAATGACTTTTGACGAAACCCCCAGAGGTTTTTATACGATTATGGGCGTCAGCATTGAGGATGCAATAGTTGGACTGCAAAAAGCAGGAGCAGATATCATCGGTTCAAACTGTGGAAACGGGATCGAGAATATGATCAAGATCGCTCATGAGTTTAATAAACTAACAATCCTTCCAATAATAATTCAATCCAATGCTGGAATTCCTGAGATGAAAGATGGGAAATTATTTTATTCAGAAACACCAGAATTTTTTGCAGAAAAAACAAAAGAACTGATCGATGCTGGAGTTTCCATAATTGGAGGTTGCTGTGGAACAACACCTGATTATATCCGGACAATTAGGAAAGTTGTTGACAATTACATTGGAAAAGAGTGAAAAGGAAATTGACTATAACACTTATGAAAGGAGAGAAAATGAGTATAGAATCATATATGCAAAAAGACGTTAAAACTTGTACGGAAAATACTACAATAGATTCTGTAGCAAAAATTATGTCAACCTATGATATTGGATCAGTTATTATCATAAAAGATAATACCCCTATTGGCATCTTCACTGAAAGAGATTTAGTTAATAGAGTAGTGGCAAAGGGAAAGAATTCTACAAAGCTTACGGTTGGTAAAGTTATGACCAAGAAGCTGCATACTGTAAACAAAGATAAAAAACTTAGAGAAGTATATCATGTTTTTGTTATTAATCATATTCGGCATTTACCGGTTGTAGAAGATGGGAATTTAGTAGGAATTGTTTCTTTAAAAGACATTGCCAGGGTGGTTGATCAACAGATCTTTGGTTTACGCTTTAATAAATTAGATTTCTCTGGAGATTATTAAAACCGGAGTTCTATGTTCAATAGAATAAACTCCTTTTTATTATCTGAAAATCATAAATGCATTTGAAAAATAAATAAGCTATTTAAACAATATTACTGTTGACTAATATATTTAAATTTATTTTATAATTTTTTCATTATCAATCCTCTGCCTGCCGGGGCGTAGTTTACGGAGACTGGATTGGTAACGTTGTGGTGTTTCATTATCCATCAGGTAATTACCGGATGGAAACGAGGAAGTTATCCGTGAAAATCCGCTTGCTGAGTCGTAGTTTTAACGAAAACTGGTGAGCTAAGTACGATGATGATATTCGTGCGAATTCGTGTTAATTCGTGGTTAAATAAAAGGCTAAAAAGGAACTAAATGAAAACCTTTGAAAAAGCTGTTCCCTACATCAGGAAGAATCTTTTTAAGATTATCTTCGGAATAATCCTGATCATCATCATCGATGCAGGGCAATTGATTACTATCAGGGTTATGCAAAAAGCGATCGATGGGATCGGGAGGGAAGGGTTCACAGCAACCAGCTTGTTGTATGCTTCTCTGCTGATTTTGGGCATTACCATTGTGATCACAATTTTGCGATATTTCTGGCGAATTGCTTTCATCGGAACAGCCTGGATAATCGACCGCGACCTTAGACAGATGTATTATGATCATCTTCTTAAACTTTCTCCGAATTTCTTTAACAAAACCAAGACCGGCGATCTGATGGCGTATGCTACTAACGATATGAACGCAGTGCGAATGCTGATCGGATTCGGTTTTGTTGTGGGAGCAGATATCATCGTTCTTTCAATTGCATCCATTTTTTTTATGGTTGGGATCAGTTTGCGGCTAACTTTACTGGCGATCATTCCAATGCCGATTTTAAGCGTTATTATCATATATTTCGGAAAAGAAATTCACGGTAGATTTCGAAAGGTTCAAAAGATATTTGCTACAATGTCCGGCAAGGTTCAGGAAACGATTTCCGGAATCAGGGTTGTGAAAGTATTCGTTCAAGAGCAGGCAGAACTGGAAAAAATGTCCGAGCAGGCAAGGGATTATTTGAAAGAGAATATCGCTCTTGTAAAGATATTTGCAATGTTCTTTCCAATGCTGTTTCTTGTCATCAATATCAGCATGGGAATCGTTCTGATTTTTGGTGGTGAATCTACGATCTTCAATGAAATTTCGATAGGAGAATTTGTTGCTTTCTTCCAATACCTGGGAATGCTCATCTGGCCTATGATCGCTATTGGCTGGATAGTAAATCTGTACCAAAGAGGAACAGCATCTCTAAAAAGATTGAACTCCATTTTCGAGGTTGAACCGGAAATTATTGATGAGGATGTGGATAATTCCGTTCAGGATTTGAAAGGAAAAGTAACTTTTAAGAACTTAAATTTCCAATATAATTCCCAAACTCCGCAGATATTTGAAAACATTTCATTTGAAATAGATGTGGGAAAAACCCTGGCGATCGTAGGAAGAACCGGTTGCGGTAAAACTACCATTATCGACCTTCTGACCAGAGTTTATAATCCTCTGAAGAATACGATTTTCATTGATGATGTGGAACTTTTTAAGATCCCGCTGGAAATTTTGCGAGATAATGTTGTGATGGTTCCACAGGATATTTTCCTGTTCTCAGATTCCATTGCAAATAACATAAATCTGGCAAGACCGGACATTGACAGGACTTATGTTGAAGAAGTTGCACGATATGCTCAGGTCTATGATGATATCATCGATTTTGAAGATGGTTTCGATACTGTTATCGGGGAACGAGGTGTAACCCTTTCCGGTGGGCAGAAACAGCGAATTGCTATTGCCAGAGCTCTTCTAACCAATCCAAATATTCTCATTCTGGATGATGCACTTTCTTCTGTTGATACAAAAACTGAGAAAAAGATTCTGGATCTCTTGATCAAACTGAGAAAAGATAAAACCACGATAATCATTGCTCATAGGATTTCATCTCTCCAACACGCAGATAAAATAATTGTTTTAAACGATAAGAAAATTGCTGAATCGGGTACTCATAAAGAACTTCTTGCAAAAAACGGAATTTATAAAGACCTGTTTGAAAAACAGCAGATCGAAGAAAAACTAAAATGAAAAATTTACAGAAAGGGCTTTCGGAAGATACGATTCAAGGCAAGATGTATGATAAGGATTTGTTCAAGCGGATCATTGCCTATCTCAAGCCATACAAACTTCTCGTAATAATTTCATTTATCCTGCTACTATTGATTACTATAACAAATCTGCTTGCCCCGATGATAACTCAGCGTGCTGTCGATGAGATTATTGTTTCAAATAGGAATTTAATAAAGTTTGATGGCGAATATGAAAAAAATGATTTTATCCAAAAATATCCGAAGATCAAATTTACGGAATTCAAATTTGATAATAGATTTTACCTGATTTTTCCAAATAAGAAAATCAATTTCATTGAAAAAGATGTGATAAAGGAACTCACCGATTCAGGTAGGTTTTATCAAAAAATTGTAATCCTGGAAAATACACAACAAAATAAGGATTTACTGAAATCAATTCGGATTGAAGAAATCTCCGATAATAAAATTGTTGTATTAAATTCTGAATTGAATAATCTGAAAAAAAATGACGAAATAACAAAAGAGGAATTGAAATCCCTCCGAATTAATGATATTAAGAAACTCAGAATTTACGGTCTGATATTTTTTGCAGTTATTTCTCTTCAGCTTGTGTTCACGTTTTTCCAGGTTTATTCCATCAATTATGCTTCCCAGCACGCGATGTACGATCTGCGTCGAGACCTTTTCCTCAGACTCGAGAAAATGCCGCTTTCTTTCTTTGATAAAAATCCGGTAGGAAGATTGGTTACGCGTGTTACAAACGATATCGGTACCTTGAATGAAATGTTTGGGAACGGTTTGATACAACTGATCCAGGAAGCTTTTGTACTAGTTGGAATTATGATAGCAATGCTAATTTATGATTACAGACTGGCACTTGTTACTTTTTCTGTACTACCATTCACTGTTGTTCTTTTCATTTTCTTTATAAGAAAAAGCAGGATTATTTATCGGAATGTAAGAAAGAAACTGGCAAATATCAACGCAGCACTATCGGAGGATATTTCCGGTTTTAAGATCATCCAGTTATTCAATCAATATAAACGGAAGAAAAAGGAATTTGCCCAGATAAATGGAGAATATTACTCAGCAGCAAGGTCGATGTTGAAGCTTTTTGCGTTTTTCCGACCGGTGATCAATTCAACCCGCAGAATCGCTGTTGCTGTACTTTTATGGTATGGTGGAGTGCAGATACTTCAGGACAGGCTTTCGCTGGGAATTTTCATCGCTTTCCTGTGGTATTTAGATAGATTCTTTGAACCGATTCATCACCTGAGTGAGAAATTCAACATCCTTCAGGCAGGAATGGCAGGTGCGGAACGGGTCTTTGGTTTGATGGATAAACCGGTGGAAGATTATGAAACAGAGAAAGGGAGAACTGGAGAAAGGGAGAAGGGGAGAAAAGGAGAAAATGAGAAGAGGAGAAAGGGAGATCCGCCTACGCAAAGAAAAGCAAGAAGATCATTGCTACGGCGTGACAAGAAAGTAAAAGTAAAAAGTTTTTTCATAATATTACCTTTTTCAAATCCCATCCCCAATCCTTCCCCTTTGCAAAAGAGGAAGGGAGAAAACCGTTGCGAAGGCTGACTAAAGCCAGCCGTTCGCAAGGTTAATAAATTCTCACAACGGCGTCTTATGTTCCCTCTCTTTAAGTGAAACGGGAAAGAGAGGGACAGCAGGGAGAGTTCTTACTTCAAAAGCAGCATCTTCTTAACTGCTGTCTTTCCTGATGACTTTAGTTTATAGAAATACACACCGCTCGATAC
>JABMPU010000181.1 GCA_013203665.1 Armatimonadota bacterium | reverse complement strand
TAATATTCGTGTAATTCGTGGATAAACACTCCCCACAGGCTAATAATGAATAAGTATAAATTTTTCCTTGCCATAAAATAGTCGAATTTATTTCTGGAAAACGCCTTGAACATCAAGGCGTTATAAGCTTTAAAAGGAATTTAATATATAAAGATGGCAACGACGTCGGATATAAGAAATGGCATGATCATCAATTTCAAAGGAGAACTCTTTGAAATCGTTGAGTTCCAGCATGTAAAACCCGGAAAAGGTGGAGCTTTTGTGCGCACCAAGCTCAAAAACATAAAAACAGGGAAAGTCTTGGAAAACACCTTTAGAACCAGTGAAAAACTGGAAGAAGTCAGGGTAGAAAAACACAAAAAGGAATACCTCTACTTTGATGGCAGCTTCTATGTTTTCATGGATAGCACCACGTATGAACAGATGTCTGTTCCTGCAGAAATCATAGGTAATCTGGATAAATATCTGATTGAAAATATGGTGGTGGGAATGAAGCTTGATCCAAAAGGTGAAATTCTGGGAATCGAACTGCCTATTACGGTTGTACAGGAAATAGCAGAATGTGAACCAAATGTGAGAGGGAATACAGCATCTGCCAGCGGGAAAAAAGCTGTAACTGCAAACGACCTGACAATCACGGTTCCATTCTTCATCGAAGTTGGCGATAAAATCAAAATTGACACTCGCAATGGCGAGTATATCGAAAGAGTCTAAAGGAGAAAAGATGGCAAAAGTAAGATCATTCGCAGCTAAATTGGCTCATGAAATAAGTACTGAAGGTAAAGTTATTTGTCCAAAATGTAATACTGAAGTAAAAAAAGTAAAATTAGTAAGAAGCTTCAAATCAAAAGCAAATACCTGGACTCCAAAATATGAATTCGTGAATATTTGCAAATGTAATGAAAAAGAAATAATGTCCGGTAAAGTCTAAAAAAAAAATAATCTTATAACAAATCTTTATTGTAATACCCTCTTATCACCGATAGGAGGGTGTTTCGATATTGTTGAGGATTTTTCATGAAAAGGTTTAATATTGTTTTACTGTCTTTTTTAATAACATCAATTGCTCTTTTTTCTGTTCCGTTTCATCCGCTCAAACCGGTTAGCTATCCAAAAATATTTAGCGGTTCTTCAGATATTTTTTCCCGGCAAAATCGTAATGGAAATGTACCCGACAGCATTCTTGTTTTGATGGTTGACTTTGAAGATATGGAATTTGATTTGGTTGCTGATTATCCGGATTCTCTGGCTCATGATAAAGTTTATTTTGAACGATTCATGTTCCATCTTTCTTCTTTTTATTATGATGCTTCTCATGGAAATTACAGCCTGCAGCCGGAAAATTATACGGTCTGGGAAAATATTATCACGGCCCCTAATACAATGGCTTATTATGGAGATGATGAACTTTCGCTCGAGAGAATCACGGAATTTGCGCAGGATGTTTTTGAAATTGCAGATGCGGAAATTGATTTTAATAATTATGATTCTTTTATGATCTTTCATGCTGGAGCAGGACAGGAAGCAGCAGATCCTGATACTAATTTAGATGAACTGATGAGTACCTTCTTAAACCGCCGCACTCTGCAAGCTGGATTGGATCCTGAAAATGATGATTTCCCGGGTTTAATTACTGATGATGGGAAAGTAATAAAGGAAATTGTGATCTGCCCGGAAACCGAATGGCAGCCGGACTTTGAAGAAGGTGATCCAAATTATGGAATGATCGGCATCATAGCTTTTCTCTGGGGTCGCCAGATAGGACTTGCAACTCTATTCGATAATGATTCCTCTAATGGTATATCTTATGGGATTGGCAATTTTGGTGTGATGGGAACAGGTGCCTGGAACGCCAATGGATATGTTCCTCCTCTGCCTTGTGCCTGGTCACGTTTATACATGGGCTGGGAAGATGAAAACATTGAAGAGATCAGTGTTTCAACATCAAATCTAACCATCACATTTCCCATGGCAAATGATGATGTAACTGAGAAAGTATATAAAATCGTCATTTCCGAAAAAGAATATTTCCTGCTGGAAAACAGACAGCAAAATCCTGATGGCAGCACTTTGCAGGGAGAACCATCTTTTACTTTCGCACTTTTGCCGGAAGAAGAGCAGGATGTCTATCCTCCCGGTCATCCGCATGCAGGTGAGCCGCGATTCAATTTTATGGAAAACACTTATAAAGGATGCGAATGGGATTTTTACATGCCCGGGTTAGGTGCTTATGACGGCAATGTCATCGATGGCTCAGGTCTCTTTGTCTGGCACATCGATGAAAATGTAATCGATGAAAAATTTAATGCTGAATTAGAAACGAATTCCGTAAATGGGAATGCATCTCATAAGGGTGTAGATTTAGAGGAAGCCGACGGCATCCAACACATGGATAGCACAGTAGATATTAATAGTCTCGGTTCCGCGTTTGATTCTTATAGACAAGGCAATAACGATTATTTTGGCGGTCGGAATAATCCTTTTAATGGCTTTACTTCAAATCCGACTGCTGAAAGTTATTATGGCGGTATTCAGTTGGAAATCTATGATATCAGCAGCTCAGACTCACTGATGACATTTTCCGTTCGATATCCCTGGAGCCTGGATGGAGACTTTGACGGAGAAAATCCCTTTCCCGCAGCTCTTATCGATTTTGATAATGACGGAAGAAACGAAATTTTCTATCCCATGCCGAACGGAAAAATCAATCTTTGGAAGGATAACGAGCTTTTAGACGGATTTCCGCTCTGGCTTAGTCTTGCAATCAATCTCACTGAATTCTATTCTTACGATGAAAATAATAGTAGTTTTTTACTTCCCTGCACTTCTCTGAATGGTATTTTCACTGCTCTTTATGAAATTAATTACAACATTCCAAATTATCAGAATGCTCTTTTTATCGAAAATAACAAAAACTGGGCTGGTCCTGTGGTTGTGAATCCAGATCAAAATAGTCAAAGGCGCGCTTTTGCTCCTATGAATCAAATTGATAGTTTTGAGAGTGAAATCAAAATTTTGAATGAAAATTATGAGCAGGTTAACAGCATTGATTTTTCCGAAACCAAAATTGCTTCCAATCTTATGTTGAAGAATAATTTCCTCTATTCAATCAATCAGGATGAATCTTTTCTTTTCAGACTGAAAAAAATCAATCTGGAAAACAATGATGTCTTTTCTTCCGAATTGGATGCTTTGAATGATGTAACTACTGATAGTTTGCAGATCTTAGCTGCTGTTCTTGCGGATATTGATCGAGATAATCTGGATGAGATTATCTTCACAACCTCAGATACTCTTATTTATGTATTCAAGCAAAATGGTGAAATGCTCGATAATTTTCCTGTAAAAATTCCGCTTTCAGCTATCTCTATTCCCTCCATCGCAGATGTCGATGCAAATGGATTTTTAGATATCCTGATTGGAGGAGAAAACGGATTTGTAGTTATTGAAATGAATGGTGCAATTTCTAAACCAAAAAACGAGATTGCTTCCCCAGACTCCAACTATGTTACAGCAGGAATATTAGCATTCGATATCGATGCTGATATTGAGCTGGAAATTATCGGAAATATGTCTCGAAACCGTTTCTGTGCCTGGGAAAATATCAATAATAACAATTTTGGAATAAAGCTGAATTATCCTGTCTCGTTCAGTGACCGCAGCATAACATACCCGATCTTTGCATCTTATGCGGATTCAGCGGATTATGAAGAAGAAAACTATTTTTTCATTTCAGGAAATAATGGTACTCTTTTCAGATATTCTACTGCTGAAAACGAAAATATTGAACAACCTGTTTGGTTCAGTGAATTTGCCAATCTTCAAAGAACAGCATCATACCTGGGTGAACTGCCGATAGATCCTTATGAAAACAGCGGGATTTTTATCAAAGAAAATACCTATTTCTATCCGAACCCGCTCAGTAATATTTTTGACAGCAGCATTTATAAGGGTGAAGTTCAAAATAAAACCATCACCTTAAAAATAATGACCAGCAAAAACACAGAAGTTAAAATAAAAATATTTGACATTGCCGGAAACAGAATTTTTAAGAAAACCGTTTTCTGTGAAAAAAATATGGAAACCGGTGTTTTCATCGATGCAGATAAACTATCTTCCGGTGTGTATTTTGCCATAATCAAAGCAAAAGGAGAAATTCTAAAGAAGAAATTTGCTATTGAAAAATAGAAGTGTTTTTACCTCACCTCAATCCTCTCCTAAGAGGATAGGAAGTATTTTGTTAAGTATTTTGTTCTCCTTCTCCTTGATAGGAGAAGGCTGGGATGAGGTCAGTATGAGAAAAAAAAATGAGTTCTGCATAATTGGGTGTTTTTGAGAATATTGAGAAAAAATCAGAAAATCCAAATTATTCAACTCCTCCCCTAATCCCTTCTCTTGCAAAGAGAAGGGGAATCGAAGTCATCACTCTTTTTGAAGAGAGGAACTGAGGGTGGGTTAGAAATTGAATTATGCAGAACCCTTGAAAAAAATAAATTTTTGGAGGACGAATGAAAAAAATAATATTACTCCTGTTTTTTGCAGGTTTGATGATATCTCTTCTGGCTGAAACCGAAGGTGACCGCGGATTTCAGATACTGAAAATAATTTCAGGAACAAGTATAGCCGCTCAAGGAGGAACAGGTGCATTTTTCTCCTCGGATGCTTTCAGCTTCATCGAAAATCCGTGTGCCGGTTTAATGAATAAAAACACCGTACTTTCAATGACCCAAAACTACTGGATTTTTGATACCACCATAAACAGCATCGCTTACCTGAAATCTCAGGGAAAATCCTCGTTCGGCATTGCTTACAGATATCTTGATTATGGAAAAATCGACAGTTATGATGACATGGGAACAAATATTGGTGAATTCCATCCGATTGATTTGAATTTCATTATTGGCTCCGGTTTTAGATTAACTCCGGATCACTACATTGGCATAAATCTTTACGGACTTTACGAAAAAATCGATACAGCTTCCAGCACCGGTTTGTCAGTTGATCTGGGATATACTTATCTCACGCCAATCAGGAATCTGAAAATCGCAGCAGCTTTGAAGCATTTGGGCATAACTTCCAAAATGAATGAGGAAAACATTGAACTTCCCATTTCAAGCGAAATCAGTATTATTAAGAAGTTTTCTCCGAAATTTGCAGAAATTTCTTCCGAACTAAAAATTATCAAACATTCTGATGATGATGAGATGAAAGCAGTTCTCGGCATAAACGCTGAATACAACAAAATCCTGAACATCAGGTTGGGATACAAATTCAATTATGATGCTGAAGAATTAACAACCGGTTTCGGCATAAAGATTAAAAAAATCATTATAGATTACGCTTTCATTCCATTCGTGGAAGATATCAATGATGTTCATATGATAGGAATCAGCTATCTCTTTTAAATCATTCTATCTCTTTCCTATCCGGCAGCTGCCGGACGGGAATGCAATTGTATTAAGAATTTCATTTTGATAAAGTTAAAAAGGATCTTGATCTATGAAAAAATTTAAAGTTATTTTATTGTTTCTCTGTTTTCCTTTTTTGCTGAATTGCCTTAATTTTACACCAAAAGAAATGATAATTAAAACTTCTTCTCCGATTGAGATTGCAAATAATAAATTTGCCTTAGATGAATTTGATGATTTTTTATCTGAAAAAAAAATAAAAAATCTGAAACCGATTCTAAATAAATTTCAAAATCAATATTTTACAGCTTCATTTGAAGAAGAACTGGATTGGCAGACAATCGAAAATTTACGGTTTACAGGAATCGAATACATCCAACCAAACTATTTGAATGAATTTTCCCTAACTCCAAATGATCCTTTATATCCGGACCAGGAAATAAATTTTGGAAACATCAATCTTCCGCAGGCTTGGAATTATACAACCGGAAATAGCGAAATCATTGTTGGTGTGATCGATTCCGGCATTCATTTTGGTCATCCTGACCTGCAAACGAATATTTTTATTAATCCTGATGAAATTCCTGATAATGGAATCGATGATGATGATAACGGTTACATCGATGACTGGCATGGCTGGGATTTCACAGATGCGCCGGAGCTCGCTTATATGGCTTCCGGAGATTATATCGGACAGGATAACGATCCTTCCGATGAGCTTCATCACGGCACGCATGTTTCAGGAATAATCGCTGCTGATACCAATAACGATCTGGGTATCGGTGGAATCTGCTGGAACACAAAAATTTTACCGCTTCGCTGCGGTTTTCAAACTATTGGAGGAATGGGAGGTTATCTTCAGGATGATGATGCTGCTGCCGGCATAATCTATGCTGCTGATATGGGAGCAAGTGTTATTAATTGCAGTTGGGGAAGTCCAAGTTTTTCTCAAATTATTGCTGATGCCTGCTTTTATGCATATGATAAAGGAAGCATCATTGTTGTATCTTCCGGAAATACCGGAGAATCAGGAGTGTGGTATCCGGCAATATTTTCCACAACCATTTCTGTGGGTGCTGTTGATGAAAACAAAAACCTGGCTTCATTTTCCACTTACGGTTCTCAGCTCGATCTCGTAGCTCCGGGCATTAATGTGCTCAGCACGTACAGTGAAGATGAAGATAATCTTTACTCTGCTCAAAGCGGCACGTCGATGTCTGCTCCATTTGTAAGTGCAAGCATTGCCTTGTTGCTTTCTGTAGAACCCTCTCTGAATTTCGAACAGGTACATTCCCGTCTGGCTTGCTCTGCCATCGATCTTGGAGAAAGCGGTTTTGATAATTTTTTCGGAAACGGATTATTAGATACGTACGCTCTTCTTACGGAAGTTTCCTTTCCACAGATTGAAATTTCTTATCCTTTTGAAAATGCTGGAATGAGTGAAGATTTTAATATTATCGGAACTGTTCAAGCAGATGATTTCTTCAGGTATTTTGTGATGTACACATCTTCTGAAACACCTTCTACTTTAGATTGGTTTGATGTTGAAACTCATGCAAATACTCCAAAATATTATTATACTCAGGTGGAAAATGACTTTCTTGCCTATTTCAATTTACCGGATACTGACGATACATATCAAATAAAAGTGGAAGTGGTAACAAACGATAACAAACGCTACAGCTATATTCAGACGGTTCATATCGATCAAACTCCACCTGGATTGATAAATATCGCCAAAATGAAAAGGTATAATAACGAATTTACTTCATATTACGTTCAAACTGTTTTTGATGATGTTACGAATTTATCTCTAACCTGTAATCCGGTTTCAGGACAATCCTACGAAACATTCAGTAATTATGCAGATTCTCTTCATGTTATTTGTCTGCCGGATAATATCCCTGAAAATTATTATACAATAGCTTTGGAAACAACCAATATCAGCAACCTGAGAACCTCCATTGCAAATGCTTCTCCAATCGATATTGACTATCTTTACATAAATACAAACATTTATGAACAAGCTGTTCTGGGAAATGAATTGGTTCCAATAAAAAAAACAATAGATTTTGATGATGACGGTATAAAAGATGAATTTGTAGCAAAAGAAATCAGCGAAGATTCCGAATCGATAAAGATCTTTAAATTTGATAACAACCAGCTTATTGCCGAATATATTTTTCAGAACGATTTCTATCCTCTCGATGCTGGGAAAATCCATGAAAATAGTTTATTGAATGTACTCGGATTGGCAAATAACAAGTCTGTGCTTTATGAACTTACTGAAACAGGAGGAAACTATTCCGAAACATTTTTGTGGATGCATGACCAGGTTTATGGTGGTCGTCTCTTAGATTATAATAATGATGGTATTGATGAAATTGCTTTGATAGAAAATAAGACCATTGGCAGTGGAACTCGCCGAGTTATCTCGCTTTATAATAATTCATTTGAATCGTTGCACTCTCTTTTGAATGAAACCGCAACCTTCGTAAAGAATGAATTCATTGCTGTTGCCTGCGGAAATCTTGATAATAATTTTTCTTTAGATATTATTGCCACAGATAAAGACGGAGATGTTCTTCTCTATGAAATGGAAGACAGTGAATATGAAATGGTTTGGACTCATAGACTTCCTGTACAAAATACATATTATTTGCAGATTGGTGATTTTGATGGAGATGGTAATGATGATTTCTGTGCCGGTGGTTATATTCAAAATGAAACAGATCCGGCAAAAACTTTCTCTTACTTTGAATTTTTCTCCAATTCTGGCATAGACAATCAATACGAAAGTATGGGTTATGTGAGTTTTTCTAATGTTGAGTTGAAAAATTCCATTACAAAAGCAGATTTGGATAATAATGGTGATGATGAGATTATAATTTCTGTTCCACCAAATTTATATATATTAGATTATCAGAATGGGCAATTTATTCCTGTTTGGAAGGGATTCTCATCCGGAACTGAACAGAATGCGATAATTGCTTTTTCCGAAACCGATACTGAAAACGCTAAAATCATTACAAACCTTGAAGATTCCGAAATGAAAAGTTCGCTTATTTCCAGAATCGAAGATTTCACCGGTCCGCCAACTCCGGAAGCATTTCGTGCTCAACCCTTAAATGAATCTGCGGTTTTTCTAAGTTGGATTTCAACTGATTCCATCCGGGTTTATCGCAGATTTGAGGAAAATATCCAGGTTGTTGGTTCCATTTCAGAAGAAAGTTATATTGATTGTTCTATCAACCAGCTCGCTAGTTTTGATGTTGGAGATACTATTTATTATCTGGTCACTGCTTTAAATGAAAATTATACTCCCGATGAAAGCTTGCCAACACTCTGGAAATCTGCAATTCCAATGCCGGTTCCGCAAATCCAATCTCTTATGATGACCGGAATCAATGAATTAAAAGTATTCTTTGACCGGCAATTGAGCAATAATGCCATCAGTTCCAGCCATTTCACAGTTAATAATGGGATAGGGAAACCAAGCTCTGTAAATTTCATTTCAGAACAAAAAGGATTGCTTCTAAGGTTTTCCAATTATTTCCTAAATTTGAGCGGATATTTGCTAACAGTAACCAACCTGACAGGCGAAACAGGGGTTCCTTTTCCAGATGGAGATTATCCGTTCGAATTCAATGAAGACACGACAGCTCCGGAAATATTGTTTGTGGAGACGCTCAACAGAAGTTCAGTTAAACTTTCTTTCACAGAACCAGTCATTCCTTCGACTGCAGAAAATCTTGAAAATTATACGCTGGTTCTGCCGGTTATTGATCAATATAACGGAATTGCAGATATCGAATATTTCGATGATTCAAATTCCTTTTACATCATAATTCAGATGATGAAAAACCTGGAATATTCCAATCAATCATATTTTCTTAAACTGGATAATATCGAAGATTTAGCTGGTAATAAAATATCAAATAATGGCAATAAGTGTCAATTCAGCTTGACAGATATTTCGGATTTAAAGCATTTAATTGTATATCCTAATCCGTTCAATACAAATGAGTTTGATGGAGTTAGATTTGTAAATATGCCTTTAGGAAAAACAGGAAAAATCTGGATTTATGATTTAAGCGGCGATTTGGTCTTTAATAAAAAAATAGCTGTTTTGACAGAGCTGAATAATTTTTATATCTGGAATGGTAATAATAACGCAAATAAGAAAGTTTCATCCGGGCTTTATCTTTATATCATCAAAATGGGAAATAGTTATAAAAAAGGTAAAATCGCAGTTATAAATTAAACTCACCCCCAACCCCTCTCTTTGGGAAAGAGAGGGGAGAATAATAACTCGGATTCCCTGCATTCATCAATGTTTCCCCTCTTTTGTAAAGAGGGGTAAGGGGAGTTAGAGAAAGGAGAATGGAAATGATTTCTTTGGACTGGGTAGAACGCATAAAAGCTGATACACTTGATTTTTTTAAAAGAAAACTTCCAAACAAAGATTTTGATATAGACATCATATACAATGCATATCCAGAGCGCATCGACAACAAAGTTCCGCAATCTGTGATTACGCTGGTGGGAAAGACTCTCGCTTCAAAAATGGCAAAATGTGCAGAAGATTACTTTGAATTTTTCGATTACATTCTACAAAAAAAAGGTGATAATGGAAAGATCATTTTTGCTTACATCATGGGTAGGGCAGTAAGGAAAAAGCCTGAAAAATTCCTCGATTATCTACAAAAAATCCTTTTGGAAATTGATGATCAAAGAGAATGTAATCTGATAATCGATAAAGCGATTTTCCCTCTCCTGAAAAAGAAGCCGCATCAATATCTCGATCTTATGATGAACTGGATCAAAC
This sequence comes from Armatimonadota bacterium, assembly GCA_013203665.1. GTDB lineage: Bacteria > Cloacimonadota > Cloacimonadia > Cloacimonadales > TCS61 > JABMPU01. The sequence goes on along the minus strand of JABMPU010000181.1, from coordinate 6,895 downwards.
AAGATAACAAATATCTCTCTATAAGCATCCAGAAACTCCTGGTAAAACTGATAAGTTTCGATCCAGATATGATAAAACCGATTTTTCATAAACTGGAAACTTCCTGGCTTTATGCTTCTCCGAATATGATAAAATTGAATTCAAATTTTCTGAAATCAACCTATAAAATTGATCCTGATTTCTATTTTTCTGTTTTTGAAAACTACCATTCAACCAGGAATCCTGTTTTTGCAGAAATTCTGTGTGGTGCAGTTTGCTGCTATAATAAAAATATCGAAAAACTATTAACTCTCTGGGCAGCAAGCGGAAATATCAAATTGAAAAAAGTCGGTTCACACGGTCTCAAAATTCTTAAGAAAAAGGGAAATTAATGGCAGATTATATTACCAAAGAAGGAATGCTGCGATTGCGGTTGCGTATGAATGAATTGATAAAGGAAAGGTCTGTAATCATGAAACAAGTGGTAACAGCACGAGAAATGGGTGATTTAAGCGAAAATGCCGAATATCATGCTGCCCGGGAAAAACAGCGCTATCTTGAAAACGAGTTTAATCACATAAAATCCAGAATCGGAAAACTGCAAGTTATCGACCCAATAAATATTCCCAAAGATGCTGTGCGTTTCGGAGCTTTGGTTACCATCCGGGAATTATCAGATGGTAAAATCAGAAAACAGCAACTTGTTGGAATCGATGAAGTTTATGAAAACAAAAATGAGTATGAACGCATTTCTCTTGCATCTCCGATTGGCAAGGCAATGATCGGAAAAAAAAACGGAGAAACTTTTATGGTTAAAGCTCCTATTGGTGATAGAAAATTTAAAATAATTGATATAAAATAAGGAAAAAGAGAAAAATGAGAAAAATGGAAGAACTGAAAAAGAAGCTGTGTTATCAAAGAAAAAACTTTTGGAAGGAATCCTCTGAAAAAGAGAAAAAGAACGCTTTTGATTTTTCTGAAGGATATAAAGATTTCTTGGATAAAGGAAAAAATGTCAGAGAAAGTGTAAATTATTTTGAAGCTGAACTCTTGAAAAAAGGATATCAAAACCTGGATAAAAAAGCAAACGGCAACAAAATCTTTCGCCTCTCGAAAAACAAAAATGCTGCGATTGCCATCATCGGGAAAAAACCTATTCTTGAAGGGATAAATATCGTTGCTTCTCATATTGATGCACCGCGAGTTGATCTGAAACAAAATCCGCTTTTTGAGGACAGCGAAACAAATCTGGGATTGCTTAGAACACACTATTATGGAGGAATCAAAAAATATCAATGGATGTCTACTCCGCTTGCGATTCACGGTGTTTTCGTGAAGAAAAACGGTGAAGTTTTAAATGTTTCAATCGGAGAAGATGAGAACGAGCCTGTTTTTGTGATGCCGGATCTTTTACCTCATCTTGCCAGGAAAGAACAATACACCAAAAAAATTGGCGAAGCAATTACTGCAGGTTCAATGAACGTGATTTTCAATTCAATACCATATATCGAAGATGAAGAAACAAAGGAAGCTGTAAAACTAAATGCGCTCATCCTTCTTAATGAAAAATATGGTATAACAGAAGAAGATTTTCTGGTTGCAGAATTGGAGCTCGTTCCCGCAGGAAAAGCCAGAGATTCCGGACTGGATAAAAGTTTCGTTCTCGGTTATGGTCAGGATGACAGAGTTTGTGCTTATACTTCTGCTCAGGCAATCTTTGATGCAGAAACTCCGGAAAAAACTGCGATAGTTTATCTAACAGATAAAGAGGAAATCGGAAGCGAAGGCAATACCGGAGCAAAATCTATTTTTATCCTCGATTTTATTGCTGACCTTCTTAAATATAATAATGAATCTTCTGATAGTTTGAGTTTGAGGAAAACGCTCATAAACAGTCAGATTCTTTCCGCAGATGTGAATGCTGCTATCAATCCTAACTATCCTAATGTGCATGAAAAAGAAAATGCAGTTCATCTCGGATTTGGTGTAAGTATCACCAAATATACTGGAAGTGGTGGAAAAAGAGCTTCCAACGATGCAAACGCAGAATTCAATGCTAAAATCATCAAAATCTTAAACAAAGAAAATGTGAACTGGCAAACCGGAACTTTGGGAAAAGTAGACGAAGGCGGTGGTGGAACAATAGCAAAATTCCTGGCTCAACATGGAGCAGAAGTTATTGATTGCGGTCCTGGAATTCTGGGAATGCACGCACTTTACGAACTTACGAGCAAAGCAGATATTTATTCATCTTACAAAGCATATAAAGCTTTCTTTGAAAAAGCTTAAGAAAAAATTGAGGTGTCAAATGAGAAAAATCATATTTTTCTTTCTATTAATAATTTTACTGTTTGGATGTAGTAAAAACAAATTTTACCAGAATTTACCTGTAGCAGAAAAAATGAAAATTGCTAATGAGTTTTTTGACAGGGAAAAATATCACAAAGCAATTCCGCTTTATTCCGATATTGCTTTTGAACGAAATTCCATCCTCACTGCCGAAGCTCAAATGAAACTCGCTGAATGCTATTTCCTGCAAAATAAATTTATGGATGCAAGATTTGAATTGGAAGAAATGATTCGTCTTTTCCCGGATTATGAAAATATCAGCAATGCCTATTATAAGATTGGAATCTGTTTTTATGAAGAATCGTTGAATCCGCACTATACCCAGGAGGAAACTGAACGGGCAATTGATGCGTTCGAGATTTTTCTGGAAAAATTTCCTTTTGCTGAAAATCGGGATGAGGCAGTTGAATTTATTCAAAAATGCCATTATAAACTTATAAAGAAAAAATATAATAATGGCTATGCTTACTACAAACTTTATGATTATAGTTCTGCTTTGATGTATTTTGATGAAATCATTGAACTTGGTAATCAGGATAAATTAGACAGAATGTCTTTTTTTTATTCTACTAAAATCTACCTTTATAGAAAAGATAATGAAAATGCCCTAAAAACAGCAGGTAAGCTTTCGCTACGTTATCCGGATTCAAAGGAAGCGGAAACTATAAATAAACTTTTAAAGAAATTAGATTAGATGAAAATCGGTTTACTCGGTGGTTCGTTCAACCCAATTCATAATGGTCATATTGCTATTGCAGAAAATGCTCTTGAACAACTGGAATTAGATAAAATTCTTTTTCTTCCGGTTGGGATGCATCCGCTGAAAACCGATAGAAATATTCCTCCTTTTGAAATTAGATATAAACTGCTCGAAACTGTTTTAAAATCCTTTCCAGATTTTGAAGTTTCCACTCTTGATGAACATACTGAAAATCTAAACTACACAGAAGAGCTGATTAAAAAACTTAAAATTAAATTTCCTGATAATGAATTTTTCTTTATTGCAGGCGATGATATTGTTTCGGAACTTCCGAGATGGCATAATTACAAATGGCTTTTGGATAATGTGAAAATAGTTGTTTTTAACCGCTTTGATACAGACAGATCCGAATGGAAAAATCTTGATTATCTTAATAAACTTTTCTTCCTTGAAATGAAGCCTGTAAATATTTCTTCAAACGTAATCAGAGAAAAAATAAGAAAGGGTGAGAATGTTTCCGGATTGGTACCGGAAATTATTATACCTGAATTAAAAAAATTATATTCATAAGATTTATCGTTCAGATGTAATATCAAAAATAATTTCTCCGGATGATAGATTTTGTTAAACCTGTTAGTTAACAAAAAGGGAAATATTGTGACTCTTGAAAAAAAAACCACCCTGCGAAAAATTATCTTATCTGTAATTCTCATTGGTCTTGCAGCTTTTATTATTTTGTTTGCAATTTCTCTGCTTATGATTTATTCGGATGTAGAATCAATTTGTGAAATTGCTTCTAATAAATTTGAAAGCGATAACATTGAAGCACTTATTTCTCTTATAGAATCGGATGAATTCTCCTATAAACAAAAGAACAAAGCTATCTGGGCTTTAGGGCAAATAGGTGATAAAAGAGCTTTGCCGTTATTGCGAAAATTAGACACTGATGAGATTCAGAAAAAACCGTATGATTCCAACAAAAATATTGTTCAATATTCAGTTGAAAAAGCAATCAGGCAGATCGATAGTGATTTCATTGTTACAAGATGGATGTATCGCTAGTTGTGAATTAGCTAAAAATTCGAGTTCAGAAGTGAAAGTGAGACTGGATTTGAAACGGAAATGAAACATTTTAAAAAAACTTCTGATTTAATATTTTTCCTAGGTGGGATTTGAGATTAATATGAAGAACTGGATTATTCTTTACCTTTTGTTTGCTGCTATTGTATTATATGCTGAAAACCGGAACGAAACAGTATGTATCCAATTTCATCAAGCTCTCGATTCACTGAATCATACTAAAAATGAAATCGTTCCAACCTCTTTTGAATTTGAAAATAAAACCTATGAAGGAAGCTATTGGTACAAAGCCGGTTGGAGGGCAGACATCAGGTTCTGCGCCGATGGTCCCGGTTCAACATTTTATTTGATTAGAAATGGCAAATTTTTCTGCACTGTCCGGTGGTATTTTGTGTCTTATATTGATGATAATGGTGAATTTATTGCGGGTGATGAGCTTTCGGGCAGAATACAATGTGCAGTTGAAACTATTGAAAATGAAGAATGACTGTATTGGAGCGGTCAATGATCTCTCACTCTGCAACCACAATAATTCCCGTTCCAATTTTATTCTTTCCACAATAATCCAACATCATAAATAAAAACGAAATCGGATAGAAAATCAGGTAATAGAATGGAAGAACTAAAAGAAGTAATTTATTTCTATTAATCATTGAAAGCGGAAATTTTAAACAAAGCTTCCAATATATCTGACCAAATTTACCATAAGAATAATTAAACGATACAATTTTGAAACTTGCTTTTCCCAGTTTAGAGATGATATCTTCTTTTGAATAACCCGGTCGTACATGTTCTTCCGTGAATTTGGCAGATTCATCAAAATTGCTGGGAGAGGAAATTATCAGTTTCCCGTTTTTATCGAGAACTTTGCGAAAATTCTTCAAAACCTGCACATCATCTTTTATGTGTTCCAGAATATCTATGGCAACTATCAGATCGAACTTATCTTTTGGAAGATAAGCGGTTAAATCTGCCTGCTGAACTGAAAAATCCTGCCAACTGTGTTTGGCTGCATATCGAGCAAAAGAATCCATATAATCCATTTTCAGGTCAACTGCGTGCACTTTAGCATTTTTAAAATATTTTAGAATAAAATATGAATATTGCCCAAAGCCTGCTCCGGCATCGTAGAAGCGAATCTGCTTGTTTCTCGGAAAATGTTTTTTAATCTCTCTTTTAACATACCACTGACGAAGAAGCAGCATATCCAAAATGAGATAAAATAACCTTCTTAACAGAGGAAAGTTGTCTATCAAGCTGGCAAATTTATCTTTGATTTTATCGTATTGCATTAGAGAATATTCCTGCATGCCCACAAACCACCGGCAATATTTATATCCGGTTTGGTTACAATATAAACAAGAAACCGGATAAGAAGCTGCTTTCTTACCTTGCTGTTATGAAGCTCTCTCATAAAGCCACTTCGAGAAATGAACGATGAATTATTAATAGTGGAAGCTCCACAAAGAAAAACTCCTTCATAAGGCTGGATGACAAGACACATCGCCTGCACAAGTCTGCCGGTACAACGATAAAAAACTTCCAAAGCTTCCTTTGCTATAGGATCGCTATTTGTTACTGCATCTCCGGCAATATCTTCCGCTGTTTTTTCATTAGTTTCTTTCCCTTCTATCTGCAAAAGTGCTTTGTAAGTATCTTCCAAACCTTTTCCTGAAACGAAATCTTCATAGCTCAGGAAATTGCTGTTCTCCATCTTTGCTAATACAATTTCTATTATTTTTCTGTGTTTTGCATCAAAATCAGGAATCTGTATATGTTGAATCTCGGAAGAGATTACATTGCTGATAATTTCTTCAGAACGCGTTTTGCTCTCTACAATACTTGAAGTTCCAAAGCCGGTTCCCGGAGCAATAACAAGTTTATTCTTTAAGTGATTAGCCGAAACTTTCTCCGGTTTGTACAGAATATAACATTGTTTGGATGGAATTAATTTTTTATCGTCCATATCCAGAATGCCGTATGCAGCCAGTTCCATATCATTAACCATTAAAGTAGATCTTTCCGAAAATCCACAATCTACCAAATCTTCAAAATAGATTGCCGGACGGTTTTTCCAGTTGGTTAAAGATACTTTTCTGCGGTCGATAACAGCACCGGCAAATCCAACCACACAATTGGATGGCTGCAATTCTGGAGAGAAATCGGAAATGGATTCTTTAACAAATCTTTTTAACGAATCTTTATCTCCAATGTTACGAATATATTCGACGGAGCGAGAAAGGATCTTGTCATCACAGACAACTTCGCATTGAAGCCTGCTGTGAGTTCCGCCGATGTCAATGGATACATTCAATTTATTTTCATTTTTCATAGCTTATTAAAAGTGAAAAAGCTTGTGTTCCGTCAATAAAAAATTATATGATCATAGAAAATAATGGTGTGAGACTGTTCAATATTTTATCCTTTCCGAAGCTTCCGAAAAAGAATTTTCCCTGTCAACCTGTCCGGGCGTATCCTGCAATTGCCGGAGAAGACTGAGATTCGGAAAGTTTCTCGAAAGCGAAAAAACATCCTTGAAAAGGCTTCTTTCAAAAAACTTCTTCGTGCTTAGCACTTTCAAGGTTTCATTCAGTTTTTAGTTTCATCCCAACCCTGAAAGAGTCAAATTAGGGAAAAGTTGAAAGAGACTTTTTCAGGGTTTTCAGATTTCTCAGTCGTAGAAACGATTGGCGTTCGTCTCAAAAAAATATAGCAACTAAATAGAGTTTCAAAGATTGGACTTGACTCGTGACGACTTGTCCGGGCGTAATAAAATGAAGACTGAAG
>JABMPU010000180.1 GCA_013203665.1 Armatimonadota bacterium | reverse complement strand
GGGCGTAATAAAATGAAGACTGAAGCGTGAGTTGAGAACATCTGGAGAACATCTGTCGCATTCTTGAGTCACATTCACTTCGCTCATTGCAACTCTTATCTAACTACACCCCATTTTCCGAACAACTTCCGAATGTTTCGACTTTGTCGAATCTTCGGAATGTTGAGGTGCTCCAAACAATCGGAAGATCAGCAAGCTGAACATTCCGATGTTTATTTGTTTTTCAGAACTTCCCATTCACCTTCTGCGGTTGCACGATAAAAAATACCATCTTTCCAAACTAATGCTTCACCTTCCGTTCCGTATTTAATGCCGCTATCAACAGCAAATAATCTATCATGATAAAAAGTCCTGATATTATCAAATGTGGTGTGACCCACCACCATTTCAGAAACCTCAAATTCATTCAGGATTTTCTCAAATTCAGGTTCCGGAAGTATGGGTAAGTCTTTATAATCATAAAAATATCCCCGATACCAGAAAGGTCCGAATGAGCCGAATAAAAATTTTAAATTCTTATTAGATTTCAGTTCAGCTCTTGGAGTATCCAAATTTTCTTGGATGACTTTATTTATCATTTCCAGGGAAAATTCCATTTCCAGAATAGTGGGATAAATGCCGGCATGAACAAATAAAATATCATTTATTTTGAAAATTGTATTTTTAGTTCTGAGCCATCTGCCAAATTCTGTATTTTTTCCAAAAAGCTCTGTAATACTGATATTGAAATATTCCTCAGCAGTTTTTTTATATTTTTCATGAACATAACGAGTATCTTTTTGCAGAACCATCATTTCATGATTTCCCAGAGAGAAATGAACTTTCCCTCCTTTTTTCTGAGCCTGTTTTTCCAATTGATGAACTAACCAGAGAGCTTCTGTAACTTCCGGTCCGCGATCCAAAACATCTCCCAGAACAACCAGATGTCCATCTCCCCATTGCCAAATGAGTTCTTCATCGATTACATGATTTGCTTTCAGAATTTGCACAAACCTGTCGTATTGACCATGAACATCACTCAAAATGAAAATCCTGGGAACATCTTTAAAAATTGATGATTCAATCATTGGAGGTTGCGGAGATACGAGATAAGATTGTTCAAACTCATCGATTGTAAATTTAATCTGTTCTGTATCTTGAAATGTGATTTCCTTGGAAAAAATCTCACTTTCAAAAACATATTTTATAATTGCTTTGTTCTCCTGCCAGAAAATGTAAGGACCATCACTGATCTTTTCAGCAAAAATTTCCTCACAAAAAAAAGAAAGAGAGAGAATCAGAATAAAAGCAATTAAATATTTCTTATTTCTTTTCATAAAATAAACAATCCTTTGGAAACTATTTTTTGATTTCTTTTGAAAGATGTATAAAATCTGTAAAGTTAAAAAGATACTCAAATGTATTTTTGAAGAAAACGCAAATTATTATATTGACAAAAAAATATTTGATAAATGAATCAAATTGATTGATAATCAACTTTAATTTATTGAAATGAAATGGAGGTAAAGATGAAAAAACAACTTTTTGTTTTATTTTTAGTTTCACTCACAACTGCACTTTTTGCTCAAAATCCACCAGACACTTTATGGACAAAAACATTTGGTGGGGATAACCGAGATGTAGCTTATTCAGGTCAAAAGACCTCAGATGGAGGTTATATTATTGCTGGACGTACTGAATCTTTTGGAGCTGGTGAACGGGATTTCTGGCTGGTAAAAACAGATGAGAATGGAAATGAAGAGTGGAATCAGACTTATGGTGGAAGCGGTTGGGATGGAGCTCATTCAGTTCAACAGACAACAGATGGAGGTTATATTATTGCCGGATATACTAATTCTTATGGTGTCGGACCTAAGGATTTCTGGTTGATCAAAACAGATGAAAATGGAAATGAAGAGTGGAATCAGACTTATGGAGGAAGCGAGTTGGAGCACGCTTATTCAGTACAACAGACCACAGATGGAGGTTATATTCTGGCTGGATGGACAAATTCTTTTGCATATTTTTCTGACATTTGGTTGGTAAAAACAGATGAGTTTGGTAACGAAGAATGGAATCAAAATTATGGGCATGTAACTGTTAGTGAAGGAGCTGCTTCAGTTCAACAGACCACAGACGGAGGTTTTATTCTTGCGGGATATAAAAGTTTTGATTTGGATGAATCTGACTTTTTGTTAGTAAAAACAGATGAGGATGGTAACGAAGAATGGAATCAAACCTATGGGGGAATTTATAATGCTGGGGCTTCTTCAGTTCAGCAAACAACTGACGGAGGTTATATTATTGCTGGAGGTATTGATTCTTATGGAGGTTTACTTGATTTTTTTTTAGTGAAAACTGATGGGAATGGTAACGAAGAATGGAATCAAACCTATGGGGGAAATTCTCATGAATCGGCTTCTTCAGTTCAACAGACAACAGATGGAGGTTATATTATTGTCGGATATACTAATTCTTATGGAGCAGGTCAGGCGGATTTCTGGCTGGTTCGTTTAGATACGGAAGTTAGTATGGAGGTAAATCCATTAAATAATTTAGAATATAAAATCTCAAACTACCCTAATCCCTTCAATCCAACAACAACAATATCATTCTCACTTCAAAATAATAGTAATGTGGAATTATCAGTTTATAATATTAAAGGACAGTTAGTTGAAACTTTAGTGAATGATTACAAACCAGCAGGAGAGCATTCGATAGTTTGGAATGCTGAGAATCAAGCATCTGGCATCTATTTCTACAAACTCAAAGCAGGTGAATATTCCAAAACAAAAAAGATGTTGCTGTTGAGATAGAAAAATCAGGTTTTGTTTATTTAGAAATTTTTAAAAATCTTTTGAGAGGATATTATGAAAAAAACACTTTTTATTTTAATGATTTTCTACATAATTTCTGCAAATCTAAATGCAGCAGAAAGAAGACACCTTGAAAGACCTTCTTTAGAACGCGATCCAAATGCGACAGTTCATTCTCATCAAGGTTCATCCACAGATGAGTTATTTGATCTTCAATTCTGCTATCCTTTAGGTGTGGGAGATGGAGAAGCAGGCATCGAATGCGATGGCAACTATTTTTATACAACCAAATGGAATGGAAATGCTTTTTACAAGTATGAACTCGATGGCACATACATAGGGGAGTTTACAGTTGACGGATGTCCGGGCAGTATCCGCGACCTGGCGTATGATGGACAATATTTCTACGGAGCTGCAGCAGACAACACAGTTTATGAAATGGATTTTGAAAATCAGATAGTTATTAGTACGATCACTGCCCCCATAGCAGTACGAGCTATTGCTTATGATGAATATGCAGATGGTTTCTGGGCTAATAACTGGTCGGATACAATCACACTTTTTGACCGTAATGGCACTACATTGGATAGTTTTCCCTGTGGAGTATTCCAAAGCTATTATGGCTTTGCCTATGATAGTATTTCTTCTGGCGGTCCGTTTCTTTGGGGTTATTGTCAGGATGGAGCTTCGCTTAATCAACTTGTTCAGTTTGATATAGCTACAGGACTTGAAACAGGCATAAATTTTAATGTGTTTAATGCAACTCCTTTAACTGGAATAGCCGGTGGTTTGTTTATTACTAATCAAATCTTTCCAGGTCTATGGATTATTGGAGGGCTTTGTCAAAATGATGTAATTTGGGGATTAGAATTAGCCTATGCACCCAATATATTAGTACCTGGATCACCGCAGAATTTCAGTGTGGTTGCTGATCCTGGAGGAGATTTGATTGTTGATTTATCTTGGATATGCCCCACATTAAATGTTATCGGAGATCCGTTAACCGAATTACTGGAGATGCGGGTTTACCGTGATAATGAACTGATATACACAGACTTTGAACCGGTAATTGGAGGTCCAGGAAATTGTACTGATAACACAGTTCCAGTATCCGGATTGTATGATTACAAAATTGTTGGATATAATAGCTGGGGAGAAGGAATCCCTGTTATTGAAACATTCTGGGTAGGAGAGGATGTGCCCGCTGCTGTAGAAAATTTGTTACTAGAACAAACCTCTCCAGGCGTTCTTTCCGGAACTTTAACCTGGACAAATCCTACAACCGGTCTTAATGGTGGAGCATTCAACGAACCTATCTTAGGATATCATATTATCAGAAGTGATGGTGTAATGTTTGAACTTGCAGGTATAGCTACCAGTTATGTTGATAATACCATTCCGTTTTCAGGTAACTACAACTACACTGTTCAGGCTTACAATGTAATTGGAGATGGAGGACCTGCTGCTTCCAATTGGGTTCTGATAGGAGACCCGGGTCTTTTGATAAATGAAGATTTCTCAGGTTATTTTCCACCTGCAGGCTGGTTTATACATGGAGACGGACAGAACAACTGGAGTTCATCATCTACGAACAATGCTGGAGGTTATGCTCCGGAAGCTAAGTTTAGTTGGTCACCTTCTTTTATTGGTGTTTCCAGGCTCGTAACTTACCTCCTTAACACAGTTGGAAATGATTATTGCATGTTAGAATTCAACCATTTTGTACATCATTTTGAAGGCAGTTATTTTCTGAAAATTCAAACTACCAGTGATGAAGGTGCAACCTGGAATACAGGATGGGAATTGGAGGTAAATAGTAACGTAGGTCCTTTGCAGGAAAGTATAAATTTTACAACACCGGATATTGGTTCAGATAGTCTTCGTATTGCGTTTACTTTTGAAGGAGATTCCTGGAATATCAATTACTGGTACATTGATGATGTATTATGTGGACCTTATAGTCCCTGGATAGGTTTTGTTTCAATTGATATACTATTACAAGGTGGAAATGGTAACATAGAGGAAGTGGAAGTCTTTATTGATAATCAAACTTTTCATCCTGATTCCCTGGGAAATGTGTTTTTAGAATTATGGCCTGATTATTATGATATTTCAGCAGAACTTACAGGTTACTTTCCAGCTTTTGAGAATAACGTTTGGATCGCATATTATGATACAACCTATGTAGATATGCAACTACACTTCCTGGAACCTCCCACAAATCTAACCTTTGAGATAGTTGCTCCGCATGTGGTTCTAAATTGGAATGCACCCCAGACAACGTTGTCAATTGATGAATATAACATTTACAGGGATGGAGAATACTTGAATTCAACCAATGAACTGTTTTATATGGATGAGAATGTACCACTTGGAACACATGAATATTATGTGACTGCAAAATATGATGAATATGAATCCGGTCCTTCCAATATTATTGTTGTTGAGATGACAGCAACAGATATTTCATCGGTTCCTTTAGTTACCGAACTTAAAGGAAATTATCCTAATCCCTTCAATCCTGAAACAGTTATCAGGTTCTCTATCAAAAATGGTGGAAATGTAAAACTTGAAATTTATAATACAAAAGGTCAGCATGTAAGAACTTTGGTTAATGAATACCTAGAACCAAATTTCTACAGTATCATCTGGAACGGAACTGATAATAACAATAAACCAGTCTCATCAGGGATCTATTTCTACAAACTAAAAGCAGGGGAACTCGAAGAAATAAAGAAGATGATTTTGATGAAGTAATTGGAGGTTAAGATGAAAAAAGCTATTTTTTCTTTATTAGCTATATTTTTTGCATTTTCCTTATTTACCCAAGAACCGGAATGGACATTATATGCAACAGCTAACAAAGTAAACTGTCAGGTAATTCAAGATTCAATTAATTGGATTGGAACCGACATTGCTTTAATAAGATACAATATTGAGACAAATGATTACATTGCATTTAATTCTTACAATTCAGTTCTTCCAGGAAATTATATCTGGTCTTTAGCAAAGCAAAATAATGGAACAATCTGGATTGGTACAAAGTATGGACTCGCCAAGTATGATGGTTCTCAGTGGACAATATTTACAATTACAAACAGTAATTTGCCAAATAATTGGATTCCATCAATAGCTATTGCACCTAATGGAACAGTCTGGATTGGAACGGCAGGAGGACTCGTATCAATAATTGATTCTGTATGGACAGTTTATAATACAAATAATTCAAACCTTACAAATGATTACATAAGAAATTTAGCAGTTGATGAAAATAATGTGGTCTGGATTGCCACTTGGGGAGGAGGATTGGTAACATTTGATGGTGAAGATTGGTCCGTAATTTCAAGCATTCCAGCAGATAATATAACAGAAGTAGAAATTGATAATGAAGGTAGAAAATGGGTAGGTACTAATATTGGTTGTTTCTGTTTATCGGACACATCATTAGCGGATTCTATTGTAGTTAATAACTTAGTTGTATATAATATGTCAAATTCAAGCTTACCCTCTGATGATGTTTTCGCATTTGCTTTTGACGATAATAATGGAACATGGATTGGCACACTGGAAGGCTTAGCATATTTATATAACGGTAACTGGACAGTATATTCAACGAATAATTCATCCATACTTTTTGATGATATTTATTCTCTAAGGTTAGATAACTTTGGAACATTGTGGTGTGGTGGTTTAGGTGGTCTTGTAAATTTTAATGGAGAGGATTGGAATGAAATATCTGTCGGCACAGCGGATATTCCAACAAATTGGATTGAAGGAATAGACACATATGGTTCGGAAGATGTCTGGGTAAGTACTAAAAAAGGAATTTGTCATTTTAATGGTTCTGATTGGAGTACTTATACAAGTAATAATTCAAATCTTCTTTCTGATAGTGCTACAGATATCGCAATAGATTCTGAAGGTAATGTTTGGGTGATATGCAGAAATATTTCCGGTGGATCATCCTATGCTTACGGTTTTGCTTACTTCAACGGTGATGAATGGATTCATTATATTGCTCAAAACTCACAATTACCTTGGAACTGGACATCAGATATTATTGTTGATAATTTGGATAGAGCATGGATAACCTGTCAGCATTGGTTAATAAAAATTGAAAATGATGATTGGGTAATGTACAATCTTCAAGATTATGGATTTAACTTTACTGTGCTCCCAACAGCTTTATCTTATGACTATGCCAATAACATTTATATTGCTATTTATAATTACGATGATAATGATTTCTTGTTGGTTAAATTTGATGGTGAGAATTTTGAAATTGTTTGTGATTTAATACAAGATGTTATCTTGGATATAATTTGTGATGAATCAGGTGTAATCTGGTTAGGTACTTTTAATAGTGGTTTAGTGCGATTTGATGGAGAGGTCATATTATTCTTTGATCAAACTAATTCACCTTTACCATCGAATTATGTTCTAGATATAGAGATTGAAAATCATATACTTTGGATTTGTAATGATGGTTTAGTTAAGATGGATGATTATGAATGGGCAATTTTTAATCATGAAAATTCACCACTTCCAAGTAACTACATAAGATGTGTTGCTATAGATGATGATGGAACAAAATGGATTGGAACATATAGGGGTCTGTTTGCATATAATGAAAATCTTGTAGTAGTTCATGATGAGTTCCAGGTTGAAGAAAATGCTCCAAGATTAATTCATAACTATCCCAACCCCTTCAATCCAACAACAACAATTAGCTATCAGCTTACAGCAGACAGCGATGTAGATTTGAAAATCTACAACGTCAAAGGACAGTTAGGTGAGACTTTAGTGAATGAATTCAAACCATCAGGAAAGCATTCGATAGTTTGGAATGCAGAGAAACAGGCTTCAGGAATTTATTTCTATAAATTGAAAGCAGGTGATTTTGAAGAAATAAGAAAAATGATACTCCTAAAATAATGACGGATAAATCTTAATAAAATAAAAAAACTCAGGTTGGAGGTGAAATGAGAAAATTAATTATTACTTTTTTAATACTCTTTTTTACATCGAGCTTACTTGCGGAAATCGATACAGAACGTGTATATCCCGATTTTAAATACATCGTGCAAAAGAGAAGAGAAGATGCCCAAATAAAAGCTCTACTTTATTCAAGATGGATGGATTATCTGGGAGAAGAAACACGCGAAATGGATAATTATGATGTGAAATATTATTTGATCGATATCTCTCTAAACTTTGATAATGAATATATTGAAGCAGATAATTTGATTCGGTTTGAAATTACTGAAAATAATACTTCGAATATCAACCTTCATTTCACAGATAATCTTGTAGTTGATGATATTTTAAAAGATAATCAAACTCTAAATTTCACTCACACGGATGGAATTATCAATGTTGAACTGGGAGGAATTCATAATATTGGTGATGAGGTTGAACTGGAAATCCTTTATCATGGTTATCCGCAACCCAGATTGGAAGATGGTATAAAATTTGAAGAGCATAATGGAATTCCTATTGTTTTCAGCATGGTTTCACCGAAAGGTGCTCGTAAATGGTGGCCCTGCAAAGATACTCCTGCAGATAAACCTGACTCTCTCGATATCTGGGTTACTTTTCCGGAAGAGTATATTTGTGCTTCCAATGGAACTTTGGTTGAAGAAATTATTAATACTAATAACACAAAAACCAGCAAATGGAACGAAGCTTATCCTGTAGCCACATATTTAACTTCTTTTGCTATAACAAATTATGAAATGTATACTTTTCTCTGGGAATATGAAGGAAACCAGATGATGGTGGATAATTATGTTTATCCCGAACAGTACAATGTAAGTGTTGAATTATATGGGTTGTGTGAGGAAATGCTGGATTTCTATTCCTCTATTTATGGGTTGTATCCTTTTGTGACGGAAAAGTACGGACATGCCACCTGCACAAATCTGGGAGCTTGGGCAATGGAACATCAAACCTGCACCTCGTTTAATGCCGGCTATATTTCTGATCCTGCATCGGAATATGTGGTGGCTCATGAACTAGCTCATCATTGGGCAGGAGATTGTCTGACCATCGGCTCCTGGAGTCACGTCTGGCTCAAGGAAGGATTTGCCTCCTACAGTGAAGCTCTTTGGGCAGAACATCTATTTGGCTTCCAGGGTCTTTATGATTATATGCTGAATGAAGATAGCGGAGCAGACCTCAATGAATGTCTGTATCGTGATGAAAACGGTTCAGCAAGCCATATATTTGATGTGGTTGTTTATGAAAAAGGTTCCTGGACTGTTCATATGCTGAGGGGAGTTCTGGGAGATGAGATATTTTTCCAGTTAATGCTCGAATATTTTCAAGACCCGGAATTTATTTATGGAAATGTAATTACTGAAGATTTGAAAAATAAAGCTGAAACAGTGAGTGGAGAAGAGCTCGACTGGTTTTTTGATGAGTGGTTTTACAATTATGGCAGACCAAATTACAATTATGCAACCTACACATCTGAAGAGGAAGATTCTTTAAAAATTACCTTATTTTCGGAAGGAACCCAAGGTGATCCTTTTGAAATGTTTATTCCATACCTGTTGAATGAAGAAACAGATAGATTGTGGGTTGAGGATGGATTTAATTACTTTACTTTGTTTTGGGAGGGAGCGGTTGACACACTTGAATTTGACCCTGAAAACTGGGTGCTCGATTATGGTTATTGGGAACAGATTCCGCAATTGGAAGAAGTAGAACAAGTTCGGGATGCATCTGCTGTAATCGTCTGGGAAACATTCTTCGATCCTGACATTGAAGGATATAATGTTTACCGCAAAATTGAAGGTGAGGATTATATTCAGTTGAACACGACACCGATTATCGAGACTTTCTTTTATGATGAAGAAGTTGAACCGGAGCAGGAATATTTCTATAAAATAGCAGTTGTATTTGAAAGTAATGGCAATTTCATCAGTAAATTTTCTAATGAGATTATGCTGATTCCGGTAAATTTTACATTTGATGAAGGTATCTTATTGGTAGATGGGACAAATGATTATCCTGCAGGCTCACCTTTTCCAACAGACGAACTGGTAGATGTTTTTTATGATGAGATTCTGGCAGGCTATTATTACACTTCCTGGGATGTAAGTGATTCCGGAATTCCACCTTTAACAGAGATTGCAAAATATTCTTCCATCATCTGGCATACGGATGACATCTTGAATACTCCCTTTGATGATGAACCTTATAATATTAAGAGTTACCTTCTTGCAGGAGGTAATTTATTGATCTCTTCCTGGAAAAAGCTTTTTGAACTCTCAGATAATTTCTATCAATACTATTTACATTTTGATGAACCGGAAACTGCTTTGGAACCTGACTTTGCTGGAGCTTTTGGAGAACTCGGATTTCCCGATATCACAGTTGATACAGAAAAGATTCCACTTCCCTTCTGGAATGATAATCTGCAGTATGTAAATAAGTTTACCTCTGATGGATTAGCAGAGGTTATCTATCGGTATGATTCTGCTTCCAATGACCCGCAGTGGGAAAATATGGTTTGTGCTCAGAGATTTTATGGTGATTTTAAGGTTTATGTTCTGGGTTTTCCTCTGTATTTCATTGAACAGAATTCAGCTACTCAGATTATGAATCTTATCCTACAAGATTTTAATGAACCTGTTTCTGCGAACAATTATGAATTATCAATTACGAATTACGAATTACGAAATTTTCCTAATCCTTTCAACCCTGAAACCACAATATATTTTACCACAGATCACACGAAGAACACGGAGTTATTTATTTATAATATTAAAGGACAAAAGATTAAAACTTTGGAGTGTGGAGAGTCTCTCGCCACAACAGTCGACGGAGTTGGCTACTCCATATCATGGGATGGAAAAGATGATAACAATAATGATGTCTCATCAGGTGTTTACTTGTATCGATTAAAGACTGATGGTAAAGTTTCAATTTCGAAAAAGATGTTATTGTTGAGATGAAAATTGAGGTAACACACCTTCTTATAAAAAAAAATTAACCGGAAAGTTATTCAATTAACGAAATATAATCTCTAAAACACTTGACCTTCAAAACCGGTATTTGGAATTAGTTTCCCGAAAAAATTGAGGAAATAATGTTAAATATAATTGGTGCTCTTATAGCTTTGGGAATCCTGGTAACTGTTCATGAAGCAGGTCATTTTATGACAGCCAGATTTTTTGGTGTGGAAATAGAAAAATTTTCGATCGGGTTCGGTCCTAAACTATTTTCATTCAAAAGGAATAAAACCGAATATCGAATTTCCCTGATCCCTTTTGGTGGGTATCTGAAAATGAAAGGTGAAAATCCTGATGAAGAAATTGAAGATGCTGAAAATTCTTTTCTTACAAAGAAATGGTGGAAACGAGCATTAATCGCTTTTTCAGGACCTTTTGCAAATTTTCTTTTTGCTCTTATTATCTTCATTGCTACCTTTGCAATTGGCAAAAATTACCAAGATCATTTTCCAATTGTGGGAATATCTTCAATTTCAGATTTTGTGCAAGAGAATGACCAAATCCTGAAAGTAAATAATAATGATATCTATTCCTGGAGTGAGATAATCAAATTTACAGAACCGGATAAAACCAATATTTACGAAATCGAACGTGAAGGTGAGAAACTAATTCTTGAAAATTCGGATATTGAATCCCAAACCTGGATGTCTGATATCCTACCTTTTGCTCCTGCAATTATCGGAGAAGTTTATCCCGGATTACCTGCTTATCAAGCTGGTTTGATGGAAGAAGACGAAATTTTATCTGTTGATGGTATTCAGGTTAATAGCTGGTATGAAATGCGGAACCTGGTTAAAGAAAATGTTAAGACATCCTTAGTTTTCGAAATTAAAAGAGATGGAAAAATTTTTGAGAAGAGCATTGCCTTGGAAAAGAACATCCTCACTGACAGCAAGATGATTGGAATTGTTCAGTGGATGCCTTTGAAGATGAAGGAAACTTTTAATCTATTTGAATCTATCGAATTGGGTTCAATAACTACAGTGAATTTTGTTTATCTGAATTATTCCGCACTTTTCAAGCTACTGGCTCATCCGAGTGAATTCAGAAAAAATCTCGGTGGTCCTGTGATGATTTACACGATGTCTCAGCAAACTGCTAAAAAAGGTTTAGATTCAATCTTAACATTTGTAGCTGCCATCAGCATTTTGTTGATGATTATGAATCTGCTTCCCATTCCAATTTTAGATGGAGGTCACATTTTTTTCTGTTTTATCGAAGGAATTTCACAAAAATCTTTATCTCTGAAAACTCAAATGGCTTTTCAACGCATCGGGTTCATGATCCTTCTAACGTTAATGTTTTTCGCATTCTTCAATGATTTCAACAGGATTTTCAAAAGAAATATCTCCCTCCAGGAACAAACCGGGCAAATAGAAGCTGTTAGATAGGAATACTCATTTACTGCATCAAGAAACTTGACTCATCCGGCAGTCACCGGAGAGTTTAACTCAAGTTTGCAAACATTAATTACAAATTTCTAATAACTAATATCAAAAAAGAATCAGAAAATCTTCTTTGCTGGTTTAAGAAGTAGTGGTAAATCAAACTGGTAAAAGATTTGACATTTGAGATTTAGGTTTTTATTTGGTATTAGAAATTAGGATTTAGAAATTACAGCCATCTTATTCTATGAAATCATTCATTTGGGAGAAAGGCTTTTTTCCTATGCTTATCTTAGTAAAAGGAAATGATGCTTTCGGAGGATTTATTTTTGAATTTAAGTTAGAAGCAACAAGCGGAAATGCTCGAGCTGGAATCTTTCAAACTGCTCACGGAAACATTCAAACTCCAATTTTCATGCCTGTAGGAACACGAGCAACTGTTAAAACTTTATCTCCGGCTGAACTTGAAGATATCGGAGCACAAATAATCTTGGGAAACACATACCATCTTTATCTGCGCCCAGGACACGACTTAGTTCAAAAAGCCGGTGGTCTGCACAAATTCATGAGTTGGAACAAACCGATTTTAACTGATAGCGGCGGTTTCCAGGTTATGAGCTTGGCAGGATTGAGAAAAATCACTCCTGAAGGAGTTCGCTTCCAATCTCATATCGATGGAAGCTATCATCTGTTCACACCGGAAAAAGTGATCGAAATCCAAAACGCTATCGGTGCTGATATTATCATGTCTTTCGATGAATGTCCTCCTTATCCTGCCACAAAAAAATATATTGCAGAATCTTTGAAAACAACATTAGATTGGGCAAAACGAGGAAAAGAAGCTCATAAAAATTTAAAACAAACTTTATTTGGAATAGTGCAAGGTGGGATTTTTGAGGATCTTCGTGAAGAAAGCGCCAGGAAATTGATGGAAATAGATTTTCCCGGTTATTCTATTGGTGGTCTGGCTGTGGGAGAATCCAAACAGGATCTGCTGAAAATTACCCAATTCCTGAATAACATCCTTCCCAAAAATAAACCCAGATATTTAATGGGAGTCGGCACTCCCAAAGACATTTTGGATAATATAGAAAATGGAATCGATATGTTCGATTGCGTGATGCCGACCAGAAATGCCAGGAAAGGAACTGTTTTCACCAGCAACGGTAAACTCATCGTCAAATCAGCTCGCTATAAAGAAGATTTTTCACCCATCGATAAAGAATGTGATTGTTATACCTGCAAGAACTTCAATCGAGCTTATCTTCGCCATTTATTCAGTGTGGATGAACTTCTGGGGATGCGGCTTGCAACAATACACAGTTTGCACTTTTATATGGAACTTGTAAAATCTGCCAGAAAAGCAATCTTTGATAAAAAGTTCGCTGAATTTAAAAAAGCGATGGAACGGAAATTGCAAAATAAACTTTAGGAAATTAGTTCCTATGAAAAAAGTTAAAATATTATTTTTAATCATTCTTATCAGTTTTCCTCTTATTTCTCAGGAAATTGTTTATCAGGAAGCTGTAAAAAAGCCGCTTAAAGCTGCAGCTCTCTCTTTTTTCATTCCTGGTAGCGGACAATTTTACAACGAATCATATTGGAAATGTGCGGCTGTTGTAGCAATCGAAGGTTCATTAATAGGGCTTTATACTTATCATTTTATTAAAGAAAATGATTATTATGATAAATACGAAAAAACGTTGGATACAAAATATTATGATAAATATACAGTTTATTATAATAAACGCCAAAATGATTTATGGTGGTTGGGAACAGCTATTTTTCTTTCGACTTTAGATGCATTTGTCGATGCCCATCTTTTTGATTTTGAAGAAAATAGGGAAAAAATTCATCTAAAATTTGAAGATAAAAAATTAATTCTATCTTTTCGATTTTAAAAAATCATTGACGGCATGAAATTTAATTCTGATATGGTTAACAAAAAGAAGGTGGTAATTTTTTTAAAGGAAATTTGATTATGGAGATAGCTAATACAGCACCTTGTCCAAAGCGAAATTATGGTCTTGTCTTAACGCGTTTTGAAAAATCCTTTCGTTTTGCTGATGCTGGTTTTTTCATTAATTTCTTAGTTGTTTATATTTTTGCATTCATCAGTCTTTATCCGAAATACGGTTTAAGTATTATTGCTTTAATGCCTCTTATTGTTGTTACAGCAGGTTGGTTTTGGGGAGTTAAAGGTGGTTTTTTAGGAGGACTTTTTAGTTTTCCATTATACACACTTTTAAGTATTTTAGTTCATGAAACAGCTTGGGACACGCGGTTTTGGATAGCCGGATTTGTCTGTTCCGGGGCATCTCTCCTGCTTGGCACCTGGGTTGGTCATCTTTGTGAACTGGGAGAACATTTAAAGAAAGAAGCTGAAGAACGTGAGAAAATGCACGAAGATCTTAAAGAAACCAACAATCAACTGATTGAATTCCAGGATACTTTGGAAGAAAAAATAAAAAACAAAATTGAAGAAATTCGCGATAAAGATCATATCATCATCAAGCAATCAAAAGAAGTAGCTATGGGAAAAATGATTGGTAATATTGCTCACCAATGGAGACAGCCGCTTTCCGCTGTAGCTGCCATCATCCAAAGTTACGAAGATGCATTTGAAGATGGTGTTTTAGACCAGAATTATATTGAAGAAAAAACCGACTTGATAATGGAAATTCTGCAACAAATGTCCCGCACAATCGATGATTTTAGAAGTTTTTTCAAACCAAACAAAAACCAACAGGAATTTAATCTTAAGAAAAACATAGAAAAAACTATTACCTTTGCCAGCAGAAGTTTCGAAAATAACGACATAAAATTAATCTCCGATTTAGCTGATGATTGTGTTGTTTTTGGTTTTCCGGGTGAATTTTCTCATGTGATTTTAAATATTTTTAATAATGCTAAAGATGCCTTGGTAGAAAACAAGATTAAAAATCCGGAAATTACTATCATGCTTACAAAAGAAAATGACAAATCGGTAATAATAATCACTGATAATGCCGGTGGAATTTCTGATGAAATAATTGATAGTATTTTCGAGCCTTATTTCTCAACCAAAGAACAAGGTAAAGGAATCGGATTGGGTTTATACATGTCGAAAATTACCATTGAAAAAAATATGAATGGTAAATTAACAGTTAGAAATATTAATAGAAAAACAGAATTCAGAGTAGAAGTATAATCAATTCCTTTCACCTTTTTAAGTAACAGATTTTCAAAAATAAATTTCTTTTTAACTCTAATTGGATTTAGAGGAGTTATGATTAAAAAATATATTATTGCCATTGATGGTCCAGCAGCTTCGGGAAAAAGCACAACTGCAAAACTTCTGGCTATCAAAATGAAATATATCTATATCGATTCTGGAGCAATGTACCGCGTTTGCGCTCTGGCAGTTTTATTGGATGGAATCGCACTGGATGACTTACCTGCTTTAACAAAGATGCTGAACCACATTGTAATAAAGATAGAATACTCGGAAAAAGGAAATAGAATTTATTTGAATGACCGGGATGTTACTTCAAGAATACGAGAAGCAGATATTTCAAAGCTTTCCTCTAAAATTGCCACAATTAAAATTGTTCGTAAAAAAATGGTTGAATTGCAGAGAGAAATCGGAAAAAATGATAGCGTAATAATGGATGGAAGAGATATTGGAACTGTTGTATTTCCTGATGCTGATTTTAAATTTTTTATGATAGCCAGCGTAAAAACAAGAGCAATCCGCAGATGGAAAGAAGCAAAAGAAAAAGGAGAGAATTTGACCCTTTCTGAAATCGAAAAAGAAATCATCTGGCGTGATAAAAATGACAGTTCCAGGAAAATTTCTCCTCTCATAAGAGCTTCCGATGCAATAGACGTTAACACAAGTAATATGACAATTGAAGATCAAACTGAATTTATTTTTAATTATATCCGGGAGAGGAAAAATGAGTAAGACTTATTCTCTCATTTGTTTTTTATTAAGATTATTCATGAAACTATTCTGGCATTACAAAATCATAAATAAAGAAAGACTGAAAACATTAGACAATTGTATAATTGCCTCCAATCATATTTCAGCATATGATCCTACTTTCATCGGAGCGATAATACCAATGGAAATAAGTTATCTTGCTAAAATTGAGATTTTCAAGAATCCGCTATTTGCCAAATTCCTGAAACATGTTAATGTAATTCCAATAGCAAGGCGAAGGATAGATAGAAAAGCGATTGAAAATGTTATGAAAAAACTTGAATCCGGTCATTCTGTGCTGATTTTTCCGGAAGGAACCAGAAAATCGTACAAAGCAAAACCTGGTATCGGCAAAATCACCATTCAAACACAGAAAGATATTTTACCGATTTTTATGATAAATTCAGATAATTTTCGGAAATGTTTTTTAAAAAAGGATAGATTAAAAATTGTAATTGGAAAGAAAATTAAAATCGACCAATTACAGCATTTCAAAGAAACAAAATCTGATTATCGAGCTTTAGCTGATTATATCTTAGAAAAAATAAATGAGTTAGAACATGAAGGTTAAAATCGCAAAAAATTCCGGCTTCTGTTTTGGCGTGAAAAGAGCCATTAATATGGCAATGGAAGCAGCAAAGAAAAATCCTAAAATTGTAACTTTTGGACCATTAATTCATAATCCGCAGATGGTTGAAAAGCTGGAACAGGCTGGTATTAGTTCGGTTAACGCCATTTCCGAGATAAAGGATCGACCTACTATAATCCGCTCTCACGGCATCAAGAAAGATATCCTGGAAGAAATTAAAAAAAAAGGTATCGAAATTATAAATGCAACTTGTCCGTATGTCTCCAAAACACACGAATATGCACGACATCTTAATGAGGAAGGCTACCAGATAATAATTTTTGGAGATAAAAACCATCCAGAAGTAATTGCTTTAAAATCTTATGTGAAGGGTAATGCGATCATTATGGATAATGTGGATGATTTGCCTGATAAGAAAATCGATAAAATCGGAATAATTTCTCAAACTACCCGCAATATTGAAAATTTTCAGGAACTTATCAAAGCTCTGGTTCCAAAATGTGGTGAGCTTAGAATTATCAATACAATCTGTAGTGCTACCAGCATCCGTCAAAAATCCACTTTGAAACTGGCAAAAGAAAGTGACTTAATGATCGTTATTGGTGGCAAAAACAGCTCTAATACAAAAATGCTTGCCAAAATAAGCAGTGATTTTATTGAGACTTATCATATTGAATTAGCAGACGAAATCGAAAAGAGATGGCTCTTTAACAAAGAAAATATCGGTATTACAGCAGGTGCTTCTACACCAGATTGGATCATCGTAGAAGTGTATAATAAAATATTGAAATGTATAGGGAACTCCCAGAAACAGATTCATAAGGTCGAGGATATTCCCGGATTTAAGGAGGAATGAGATAATGTTTAACGATCAAAATGAAGTAAAGGATGAAAAAGATCCTGTTAATGAAAATGAGAACAAAGTCGAAGACAAACCAGAAGAAATCAAAACAGAAGAAACTAAACCTGAAGAAACCAAACCTGAAGAAACCAAACCAGAAGAAACCAAACCCGAAGAAATCAAGCCTGAAGAAGCCAAACTTGAAGAAATCAAACCTGAAGAAACCAAACCTGAAGAAATCAAACCTGAAGAAAGCAAACCTGAAGAAATCAAACCAGAAGAACGCACACCTCATG
>JABMPU010000179.1 GCA_013203665.1 Armatimonadota bacterium | reverse complement strand
TGGTAGAAGCCGTTTTCAAGGTTTATCCTTTTCCTTTTTTCCTTCATCATTGCATATTCCGTGTTGGATATTGGATATTTTTTTTTTCTTAACCACTCAATTTATAAAATAGCCTTATCCCTCATTTCCGTGTATTCCCAGTTCATAAAGTTTTCCCACAATTTCAAAAGTCGGTAATTCTGTTAATAGAATAGGAATATTTTCTTGTTCTGCTTTCTTCAAAGTTAATTCTTCCGGTTGTCGACCATTTACAAGAATGATGCCTGCAAGTTCCTGTAAATTTGCCACAGCTACAATATTTACATGAATTTGCAAAGTTATCCAGATATTATCTTTTTGAGCATTGGCTATGACATCACTGAGCAGATCACTTGAATATCCCGCACTTACTTCTCTATCAATATCCCCGGAAACTACTTTTAGACCAAGTTTTTGCACAATATCTTTTAAATTAATCATTTTTCCTCTTTTTTCTTAGTATCGACTCGAAAGGCACGTCGAGTCGATACGACATATATTCTTTATCTCGAGTCGTGGTTCTGCGTCCTTGCGACTCGAAAATAATTTAGATTCCCTTTTTCACGGGAATGACAAATAATAAAATTAATCTTCATTACGATAATCACTAAGCTTAATAATAATTACTAAACGCGTTCCTTTTTCCACTGTAGATCTAAGAGTCATCTTATCGGCAAATTTTTTTATATTAGGAAGCCCCATACCAGCGCCAAATCCCAATTCTCTCACCCATCCGGGAGCAGTAGAAAAGCCGGGTTGCAGGGCTTTCTCAACATCTGGAATACCAGGTCCTTTATCCGTTATCACAATCCTAATTTGGTGAGGTTCAAGATAAGCAATTATTTTACCACCTTTGGTAAATGCTACGATATTAATTTCAGCTTCATAAGTTGAAATCGCAGCTCTGCGTACTATTTCGGGAGAGAGACCAAGTCTATAAAGTGTTTTCTTCAGTCCGGTGGCAGCTTCTCCGGCTCTATCAAAGTTCTTGCCTTCTACATAGTATTGAAATTTAAAAAAAATCTCATCCGCCATAACATCGTTGAAAATATGACTCGCTCTATATCTTCGTTCCTCTTCGTCATGATAGGCTGTTTCTAATTTCTTTAATACTCCCTTAATAATATCACTTTTGGTAATAATACCTATTAATTTTTTATCTTTTCTTGAAATAACAGGAAAACGACCAAATCCATATTTTTCAAATTTCATAACAGCATGAACAAGCGGTTCATCAGCATACAAGGTCTTTATATTTTTTGTCATCTTATCTTCTATCAGATCATCCATTTCTCCTTGTTCAAGGCATTTAATAAAATCTTCAATACTTATAAGACCAACAAGTTTGTTGTCATTTACAATTGGAACTCCTGAAATTCGCTTATTGTACAAAATATCTCTTAAATGAGAAACAGGTATTTTTGAACCGACTGTTTCAATATTTTTGGTCATTACATCTTTAATTTTCAGCTCATAAGTCAGTTCTTGGATCTTGGTGGTTGTTCTTTTATTATCCATTTTTATTTATCAAGATTAAAATAACCACAACTATTGAGACCATTTTTATACAATCGCCCACAACTTTCAAACGTTGTAAGTTGTGTTATAAATACAACTACATCATTCTTTTTAGCTAAGTTTATAATATTTTTATCAGGGATTTTTCCCATAACAAAACAAACCGCTTTTATATCAGCCACATTAGCAGTATTGATAACCTGGATATTCGATAAGCTTGTTAAGAGAATAGAGCCTGGTTTACCAAAAGCTAATACTTCACTCATTAAATCTGAAGAACAACCTATTTGTATTTCTGTTTCAGGATCGTATTTTCCTGTAAGAACTTCAGCTTCCAACAACTCTTTTATTTCTTTAAGTGTCATAATTTCTATTCAACCTTTATTGCATCAAATCTACATACTTCTTTGCAGACACTGCATTTAATACATTTACTTTTATCTATGGTTTGAGGTTTCTTCTTTTCTCCAATAATTGCATTTGTTGGGCAATTCACATTACATATAAAGCAACCAGTGCATTTTTCCTGGTCGATTGAATATTCGATTAACTCCACACAAGATTTTGCCGGACATATCTTATCTCTGATATGGGCAATATATTCATCTTTAAAATGACGGATTGAAGTTAAAACGGGATTTGGAGCTGACTTTCCTAATCCGCACATTGAAGCATTTATAATTGCTTCTCCCAATTCTTCCAAAAATTCTATATCTCCTTCTTTGCCTTTTCCTTTACAGATATTAGTCAAAATCTCATACATTGCATCCAAACCTTCCCTGCAGGAAGAGCATTTACCACAGGATTCATCCCTGGTAAATTCAATAAAATACCTGGCAACATCGACCATACAGTCATCTTCATCCATAACGATCATGCCGCCGGAACCCATAATTGCTCCAGCTTCCTGTATCCGTTCATAATCAATAGGTAAATCCAGCATGCTTTCAGGAATGACACCACCGGAGGGTCCTCCTGTCTGAACAGCTTTAAATTTCTTTCTGTTGGGAATTCCGCCCCCAATCTTAAACACCATTTCACGCAGAGTTATTCCCATTGGCACTTCCACAAGTCCGGCATTATTTATCTTTCCAGCAAGAGAAAAGACTTTTGTACCTTTGCTCTTTTCAGTACCAATACCGGCAAACCATTTTGCTCCAAAATTTATTATTCTTGGTAAACAGGATAATGTTTCAACATTATTTATATTTGTAGGATTCTCCCAAAGTCCTCTTTCTACAGGAAATGGTGGTCTCTGTCTGGGTTCTGCCGGTTCACCTTCTATGGAATGAATCAAAGAAGTTTCTTCTCCACAGACAAATGCACCGGCACCACGAAATATTTCCATATCAAAATTAAAATCAGAACCAAATACGCCCTTTCCAAGCAGACCATATTCTCTTGCCTTAATAATTGCACCGTCTAACCTTTTAATAGCCAGCGGATATTCACTTCTCACATAAATATAACCTTTTTCTGCACCAATTGCATAAGCAGCGACCAGCATTCCCTCGATAAGAGAATGTGGGTCCGCTTCAATAATTGAGCGGTCCATAAAAGCACCTGGATCACCCTCATCGGCATTGCAAATCAAGTATTTTGGCGAGCCCGGATTTTTTCGGCAGAATTCCCACTTCATCCCGGTTGGGAAACCTCCTCCACCTCTTCCTCTTAAACCGGAATCCTTTATTTCCTGTATCACATCTTCCGGCGTCATATCTTGCAAAACTTTTGCCAATGCTTTATATCCGTCCCTGGCAATATATTCATCAATCTCATCAGGATCTATTATCCCTCTATTCCAAAGAGCAATAAGTCTCTGGTCATGATAAAAAGGAATATCCTGTAGTTTCTCAATGGGATTTAATTCTTCAGGATCGATATACATTAAAGAAGGGACAGGTCTTCCCTTTAATAAATGCTCTTCAACCAAATTAGGGATATCTTTTTCTTTTAAGAACTGATAAACTACATCATCAGGTTGAACAATTAAGGTTGGACCCTTTGTACAAAGCCAACTACTTCCTGTAAGGATAATCTGAACCTCGTCTTCTAAATTGTATTTCTTAATTTCTTCTTCAAGCTTATTCCTTATTTTCAAAGCTCCTACAGAAACACACATTGTACAAGTGCACAACAATACATTACATCTATAAGCCATAATTAAAAACTCCTAAAATTCAAAATAACTAATCATTCTAAACATTTAAAATACTAAATACCTAAGAT
Source organism: Armatimonadota bacterium (assembly GCA_013203665.1). GTDB lineage: Bacteria > Cloacimonadota > Cloacimonadia > Cloacimonadales > TCS61 > JABMPU01. The sequence continues at coordinate 27,347 of JABMPU010000179.1, read as the reverse complement.
TATATTAAGTATTTTGAACTTTTAAATGTTTGATTGCTTTTACGGTACTCTTTCACTTCCAAATGCCAATGCATACTCTTTTACAATCTCTCCGGCAAGTATATGCTTATCAAAAATTATTTTGGTTTTCTCAGGAGTTAAATCTACATACTTTACAGGAGGTTGGTTTTGAACTTCGACTGTTATCATCGGTTCACGACTGCATAATCCCGCACAGCTTGAAGTGGTAAGGATAATATCTTTTATATTTCTACTCTCAATTTCTTCCATCAATGTGCTCATAATGGAGCGAGCACCAGCAGCAATACCACAAGTTCCCATGTGAACTCTAATTTTTGCGCGACCGGTTCCCTCGCGGAGGATCATTGTTCTTTTTACTCTTTCTGTTATTTTTGCTAAATCTTCAGGCGTTATTTTCGGCACTCTCTACCTCCCTGTATTTTTTAATTAATTTTGGAACCTGGGTTACACGAAAATGCCCATAAATATCCTCATTCACAGTAACCACAGGGGCTTGACCGCAACAGCCAAAACAGGATATGGTCTCCAGTCCGAACATTAAGTCTTCGGTTGTATTACCCATTGTAACACCAAGTTCCCGTTCAAAAGCTTCCAAAATTCTGTTTCCTCCCTTTATGTAGCAAGCAGTTCCGAAACAAACATTAATTGTATATTTTCCTTTAGGTTGCAGACTGAAAGCATTATAGAAAGTCGCTATTTGATATATTTTGGTTAAGGAAATATCGAGTTCTTGTGAGATATATTTCAGGACATCTTCCGGAAGATAATTATATTCTTTGCTGATGCTCTGGAGTATAGGCATAAGATTGCCTGGCTTATCTTTATATTCTTCTAAGATTGCATCCACTTTGATAGTATCATCTTTTCTAAGTATGATAGATATTTTTTCGACAGGATAAAGTGCAATTGAGACAGGACAATTTTGAGTACAAGCTGCGCAACCGGTGCATTTATCTTCATCCACATATCTGGGATTTTTTCTTACTTCAACCTTGAAATTTCCAGCTTCACCCATCACTTTTCCCAGTTCTGCATTTGTGATGATCTCAATATTTGGATGCCTTCCACAATCCACCAATTTTGGTGAGACAATACACATAGCACAATCATTTGTGGGGAAAGTCTTATCCAACTGAGCCATAACACCGCCAATAGCCGGTGTTTGCTCGAGAAGATAAACTTTAAACCCGGAATTTGCCAGATCAAGTGAAGACTGAATTCCTGCAATCCCAGCACCTAATACCAGAACAGAACCTACTTTTTTATTACTCATCAAACAATACTCCTTAATACAAAAGAATTTATAAGAGGGATTCTAATTATTCATGGAATTAATTCTTTTTTCCGATCTTATTTTTTTCCTTATTGCGAAATCTTTTATAATATCTAATAAATGTTTTTCGTTTACTTCTCTACTATGATGATATGAACCATGACTATTTTTAACATAATCATGGTACAAAGCTTCTGCATATACTTGTTTTCCCAATGAAGTTCGAATCATAACAGTAGTATATCCATCTTGAGAGCCAACACCGCCAACCGAAATATCGGCAAATTCATTGGAAAAATCATTGCAGGCAAGGCAAGCCGGTCTGGCAATTTCTTCGATCTCTTCCAATGGAATATGGAAACTGACATTCGATTTCATCTTCAGTATTAAATTATCTTTGATATTAACTTTTTCAATATTATCTAAATCTATCTTATGTGTTTTCGCGAAATTTTTCTTTGAGAGATCTTCAATAGTGAAGCACTGCATACAGAACAATCCGATCGCAAATATTATCAGGTTTGAGGGAACAATATTCAGTAGCTGCATTTTTCGAATCGCTTCTATCTGACATGCAGTTCCGACTATAGCCAGTTTCTTCATCGAATCTGAAGCAGATTCTTTTATTACTTTTATGATAGGAAAACTTGTGGAATAAATATTCCCAAGCTCATCCAGATGATGTGTTTCCGCGAAACTTGAGCCAGCAGCATCTATCAGGTCTGAACGGGTTTTTGCAATTATCGGCATTCTTCCGTGAGTTCCCGTTCTTTTGGAAACAATAGCTCCATCGATGATTTTATTTTCTAATAAATATATTAAAATGGAAGTGACTACACCACCATCTGTGGCAACATTAAGAACCTCTTCATCTGTCGATCGTGCAGAAAAAATATCTATCCAGTGTCCTAAAGGATATTTCCAATCATAATGGCTTTTTAGTTCTTCTTCCAGGTTTCTTGTTTTAGGACATATCAGGTAACAAATTCCACATTCCAGGCATTTATCTTTGTCTTTATATTCAGGAAAGCCTTCCTTCCCGATCTTCAATGCATCTATGCTATTTGCGCTACAGAATGAAACGCATCCTCCACACCTGTTGCATAGATTTTTATTAACAACATCCTGAAGTAAATTTTCAAAACTTAGTTCATTTTTTGAATTCATCTATTCTCCCGAAAATCTGACAAAATACCAGGGAGCTAAAAAAGCCCCCTGAATATAATTTTATTCAATTGGATTTGAACTATCTGCATTCCATTCGTAAGAAGCACCATCATAAACTTTTACATTGGTAAAATCCAGGATAGAAGTAAGCGCCATATAAACAATCCCAGCTCTTACACTCGATGCACAATAGAGAATGATTTCCTTATCTGATGTGATGCCGGCATTTTTCACTATTTCAGTAATTTCTTCTTTTGTCTTGATAGTGTCATCATCATTAAGAATGTTGTTGTATTCGAAATTGATCGCTCCGGGAATGTGTCCTTTCCTGGTTATGTTCTCGTCTTCGTCTATACCATCGAATTCATCTTTGCTGCGAACATCCACCAATATTACATTTGCCTCATCTTTATGAGCCTTCACATACGCCATATCTGCATACACCTCGGCATTGGGATTGGCGTTAAATGTAGCTGGTGTAATTTCTGTTGCTTTGGGAGTAACCTTACCTCGTACTTTTCCCCAACCTTTAAGATGACCATCCAGGATGTTTACATCTTCTGCTCCCATATAGTCAAAAATCCAGTACAATCTTCCTGATGCTTTGTTGCTTCCATTATCATAGATTACTATCTTGCTGTTTTCCGTGATACCCTTTTCACCGAATATTTTGGCAATTTCATCTGCACTTTTCAGCATGGATGAAATACCTTCGGTTTTATAGAGGTCTTTGTGATAAATATTCACAGCATCCTTGATGTGCTTTTTACTGTAATCGGAAGTTTGACGGGCAGAGACGATAACAACATTGCCGTCTTTGGAAAGTTTGGCTAGTTCTTTAGCAGTTATTATTCCAGCAAAAACAAATTGAACTGTTAACAGAAGAATTGTCAATATTCCAATAAATCTTTTCATTTTGCTTCTCCTCTTTGAATATCAGGTTGAACTCGACTCGTAACGAAGTGCGAGTCGGGAACAACCAACATATTACAGAGCAATTCTCAACTCACACTCTCCAGTAGATGCGGAGAGTTGCGAGTCAAGTTTTGCTAATTTTTTTTTAAAACTTAACCTGAAGCTGCATCAGGATTTCATCGTTAGAGATTTCATTACCTTCTTCAGCTTTGTAAAGGTAGTTAAGCTGCAATCTTGTCCAATCATTGAAGAAATAGTTAAATCCCAATGTAATAACACTTTCAACATCATTTTCTTCATCAGTATTTGGATCGTAAGATTCATATTTCAAAACTGGTTGAACCCCCCAATCTTCCAGCATATACATGGCTTGAGCCCAGTAACCACTTCTTTTAATCGAACCGAGGACCACCTCGGGAGGAGTAGTTCAGTCCCCTCCAATTAAATATGAGCCAATATCCTCTGCAGAGACATATTCTGCTTGAACCAGGATATTATCCATTTTAAATTCGATTTCACCGGCAAAACGCTTTTGTTCATCTTCATCAGCTTCATCTATAGAAGCAGGAGAAGTACCATATTTATAACTTCCACCAATGCTGATCATATCGATAGGTGAAACCACCAATCTTCCGGCAAAAGTTTTATTTTGGTTATTTTCCAAGTTTGCCCTGCCTGTTCCATTTGTGAAGGCAAAAGCATATTTTGCGAGTTTTTTATATTTTCCGCTAAACATAATACCTCGATCTCGATCATAAGCTGTTAACTCATTTACAACTAATGATCGTTTGATAGTATGCAGTCCCTGACAGGCAGTGTTCAGTTCCAAGCTGAAGGGAGATTTGAACTGTCCCAGGGAAACGCTGATCCAGGGAGCCAGGCGGGAATAGGTGATAAATCCATCCAGCAAGTAAGGCGCATCAACTATATTTGGGCTGAATTCCAACAGAACATAATAACTGAAATCATAAGGTATATTCCCAACCACACCTAATCTGGCACGATTAAAAGTGAATTTACTCGTGTTATCTACATCTTCACCCTGGAACATGTATTCGTATTGAGCTTGCAGATAGCCCACCACATTCACACCTTCGTCAGATGAAGCTTCCATGCAGCCTTGTGCATAAATAGCCAAGGGCAGGAATAACATCGCTGTAAAAACGATTAAAACTAATTTTTGCATAATTTCTCCTAAATTATTGGGAGCAGAGAAAATTCTCCGCTCCCTTCATAATAATTTTATGGTGTTACGTAATCATAATCCTCTGATCCAATCCATTTGCCTGCTTCAAGCAGATCGTAGATCATTCCATTTGCACTGAATTTGAGAACTCTTCCATCATAGCCAAGCACATTCAGCCAGGCAGCTATCATTGAAGCATTTTGACCACTCCAGCAATAAACTACATTAGTTCCATTTGGATTTAAAATATCTAAAGTTTCTAGCCCTAATTCTCCAGGAGTAACTTGATAAGAAGTAGTAATGTGTCCATAATATTCCCAATCAGCAACACCCCAGTAATTATAGATGTCATATGCTTCATAATCCGATAAAACATCTGCGATTGTAATGCCGTTAAGCCCATCAAGAATTGCATTGTTGATCTGATATTCCAGTATTTCTACACCAGCATCCATGCCTGTTTCTAAAATAGGGGCTTCCGTGTATTCCGGAAGAGCCGGCACTACATCGTCATCGTCCCAACAACCAGGATAGTCATTTGCAGCATTACCAATAAAGTTCTGCCACAGATCAAAATCAGCGTTCCAACTGCTCATTCCCCATTTAAGAGATTGAGCTTGAGTTTCGCCGTTCAAGCGAAGAGCCATTACAGCATGACCAGTATCATGACCACTGTAGCAAGCTACCAAAACCGGCAAATCATCAATATTATTTGCTGCTTCATAAGTAACGACATCGGCAAGTGCAACACTGTGAGCACCTTCGATGTGACCATCATCATAATCTGTAATTTCGTTAGGTGTTGGTGTGACTGGCCAAACGCCAGTTGAGTCAGGACCATATTTATCACCTTTACGGATGTCCATGATGAAAATATTTTCGATTCCGTAATCAAAAACTGCTGTCGCAGATACAACCCAGCTATAAGTTCCAGTAGTTTCGACAATTTCACCACCTGCCAACATCGTTGGAAGATCAAGATCATTATCTGCCATGTACTGTACCAACAATTCAAACTCATCAGTTCCAGGATCTGTAGTATCATCTTTACAACCTGTAAAGAACAATACTGAAAAAGCTGCAATAATTGCAACTAACAACATCCATCTTTTTTTCATTTTTTTTTCTCCTTTTTTTTTAATGAAAAATTTTTCTTCATACTTTTTTACTTTTTGTTCAAACATTTCGATCCACATAACCTATGTGGAAATTTTCTAATCTCAGCCGCCGGATGATTTGTCAGAATCATCTTCTTCCGGTGCTGTTGGGTCTAACCATTTCTTGTAGCCGCCTTTCAGACTGAGGACATTTGAATAACCCATCTGCTGCAAGGTGAGAGCAGCCAGTGCACTTCTTCCGCCGGATTTACAAAACAAAACGATCTCTTCGTCTTTTAGCGGCATTTCTACCCACAATTCATCATCCCAGAAACTGCTGTCACCGATTTTGAATTCCAGAAATCCTCGCGGAATATTGACAGTGAAAGTTTCGGGATAGGGATATTCATCTTCTTCATCCGGTTGATTGATATATCCTTCTTCAAATTCACCCGGTTCTCTCACATCGATAATAACTCTCAGTTCTTCTTTTTCCAATTTAGCTTTGAAATCTTCATACGTTATCTCGTTGATGCCAGCTTTTGCTTCTGCCACCATTGCTTTGCTGTCTATAAACACTGCACCTTCGGAAAAACCTTTTCCGCATCCGGAAGTCATAAGAAGGATCGCAGTTAAAACAGATATTAAGATTACATGTTTTTTCATCTCTCCTCCTTCATTTACAGAGCGGAAAATTTTCCGGTCTTTTCATTCCATTTCACAAAGATATACCAGAGCAGAAGGATCAAAAGAACCAGAACTACAGCGCCGGTATAACCAAGAATATCCGGCAGGAATACCATTTTTCGCATCGATTCGGGCAAGATGCTTTTTACAGCGGGAACGATAAATAACCTGGAAATGGGTGCCATAATTACAAATCCTAAAGCAGACATCCACAATTTCACATGACCTTCTCCGGCTCGCCACAGAGTTCCCACAGCACAGCCACCGGCAATAGTCATTCCCAAACCAAATATGAATCCACCAATTAAAGCTCTTAACCAGAAATTGGCATAAACAGCTTTCATTTCGATAGCACGAACAGCCAGTTCACCGGCATTTCCCACACCGAAATATTTGAAAACTGTGAATCCAACCACGGCAACCAGAATGCTGACAATAACAGCTACGGGAGCTGTTGCTTCGCCCGTCATGAAAGGTTCACGGAAAGCTCGTACGATGCAAAAACGCGAACGCTGCAAAATCATTCCAAGCAATAAAGCAATAAGCACATGCCAACCGATGATCTTCATGGCACTGCCTTTGGAAGTGTAAGTGCTTACCAGGTATAAAATCGCAGCTATCAAAATCCAGCCCAGCCATCTCTGCCAGCCGGTTTTCTTTGCAGTTCCCGGCAGGATTGTGTAAGATTTTCCCATGCTGATATTCGGTAAAGCTTCCATCTCCCACAAAATATAACGCAAAGCCACAAAAGTTCCGATTGTGAAACCTACACCAAGTGCGAGTGCACCACCGGAAAGAGCTGCCACTCCTGTGAAAAATCCACCGGTTGTACAACCAGCACCAACTGTGGCACCGATTGCCATCAGCGCTCCGCCAATAAACCCTTTCACCAGTTCTCCAGCTGGAGCCACTTTAATACTGAATTCTCTTGAAAACAAAGATGAGATAAAAGCACCTATCACGATGAAAATATTGAGAAGTGCAACAGCATGAAGATTTATCGGAACATTTGTTCCTAAACTACTGATGCCAAGAAGCTGAAAAAGGTTTTGCCCTATATTTGTATATCCGCTGCTAGAACCCCAGGGGTATTTGATTACAAAGAGTAGAATATTCAAAACTGCCAGTAGAATGCCGCCGATCCACATAGGCCAGCTTTTGGCAAACAGGCTGTCGAATAATTCCCTCAATTCTCCTTTTTTAAACATGGGTCACTCCTTTTTACTTTTTCTTAATGTAAAATTTAAAAGTACCACCATCTTCAGCCTGCTCAAGAAAAATGTTACCTGTTTTTTCGCACCAGGCAGGAACGTCGGTTTTAGAACCGGGATCAGTTCCCAGAAGTTCCAAAACTTCACCACTGTTCATTTTCTTGACCGTTTTGGCTAACTTAATGATCGGCATCGGGCAGGAAAGCCCTTTGCAATCTAAAGTTTGATCTACTTGCATTTTACCCTCCTTTTTTTATTTGTGTTTTACACTTCATCATTCATTATTCCTTGTTGGATATTGGATATTCATTTTTCGGTGTTCTCGGTGATTAATGTTTTTATCCGTGATTATCCGCATAATCCGTGTCATCTGCGTTCTATCTTTTACCATTTTACTTTTATTTCTTTTTCCAATTTTGTTTTAATTTTATTATCTGATTTTTTTTCAGGATGCAATTTCTGATCGATCAGATCGCAGCGCAATTCCTGAACGAATTTATCCAGCTCTCTTGCTTCTAGATAACGCTCTTTAGGAATATAACCTTGTTTGATAGCCATATCACGCAGAACATCGATAACATCAGAAAATTTAACTCCCTGCGGACAAAGAGCATAGCAGGTATAACATCTTGAACACATCCACAGAAGGTCAGACGATAATACTTCTTTTTTCATTCCCAGAATGCACATTCTAATTAATCTTCGCGGATCATAATCTTCGTGAACCTCTGCAACAGGACAAGCAGCTGTGCAAGTGCCACAAGTGAAACATCTTTGAAAATGTTCTGCTCCCGGCATAGATGCGATTTCATTTTTGAAATTAGCATCCATTTCACTTAATATAATTTTATCTTTAGCCATCTATTTCTCCTTCTAAATTTAATATTTAATATTGAAAATTGAACATTACTTAGCAATGGCAGTTTTTCTTGATGAGAAAAATATTGCCGTTAATTCCTCTGCTTCTTTTAGTAAGAAAGATACTAAATTTTCCTTAATTAATTTTTCTTCAATGATAAATTCCAACCAGAAAGCAGATTCGTCAGCTTCTTCCAAAACAATACTCATTTTGGCCGTAAAACTTGCTTTAGATTGAGCCAAACGGACTGCACGATAATTTGCTGCAACCGATGTCGAGCATCTGATTAATTGCTTAGAAATATGAATCCCTAATGTCGTTTTTGGCAATGATAATGCCAATTTGACACATCGATGTGCAAAAGTTTTCGTTCTTTCTAATAATTCTTCTTTATTCATAATTCTTTTTATAAATATTCATTTTTCAATATTCAATTCTCTCCACAGTGTAGAGACTTTTCTTTCAATCTCTCTTAAGCAATATTCAATATTCATTTTTCAATATTCAATTTTACAACGCTTCAGGTATTTTTTTTATTTCTTCATAAGAAAACACCGGACCATCAATACAAACATATTTTGATCCAATATTACATCTTCCGCATTTCCCGATTCCACATTTCATTCGTCTTTCCAAAGAAGTATAAATTTTCTCATCGGGAAAACCAATTTCAGTGAGAACCGGAAGAGTGTATTTTATCATTATCGGAGGTCCGCAAACAACGCACCAGGAAGTTGGATCGAGAGATACTTCTTTGGTTACTGTTGGCACAAATCCGGTAAGTTTATTCCAACCTTTAACCGGGTTATCTATTGTAAGATGCAAAGTGAGATCATCGCGTTTTTCCCACTCTTTTATTTCATCTTTATAAATGAAAAGATCGGGATTCCTGGCTCCGTAAACAACTGTAATCTTTCCGTAATCTTTACGATGTCCCAACATATAAACAAGAAGCGAACGCAATGTGGTGAAGGCAAATCCACCGCCAATGATCACTACATCCTGCCCTTTGAACTTCTCAACCGGATACCAGTTTCCAAGCGGACCGCGAATACCAACAATATCACCTTCCTGAAGATAATGGATTTCGTTGGTAACAGAACCGGTGCGGTTTACAGTGAACTTGAGAATATCTTCTTCAGTAGGAGAAGAAGCGATCCCAAATGGAGATTCACCCTTTCCCAGAATGGAAAATTCACAGAACTGACCCGGCAAAAAATTAAATTTGTCATCTTTATTAACATATGACAGATCAAAGGTCTTTAATGTTCTGTCAGGACTCTCAGTATAGATCTTTTTCACCTTCATCTGAAATGGAATATATGTATTTTTCATTTATTCCTCATTATTAAAACTCTCTTTATTACAAAATATTTTTTCTTAATCATATAAAAAGCGTACTCCTGCTTTCATCGGCTTCAGCTAAAAATTTTGCCACACCACAATACTCAAGATTTTTGTACTCAACTATCTCTTCCGGTTGCATACCCATTAAATCCATAGACATTTCACAAATAAATATTTTAACATCTGATTCTTCGGCAATCTCCAGCATTTCGTCGAGAGAGGGAACTCCTTTTTTCTTCATTAAATTTTTCATCATAGCTGTTCCCATTCCAGCCATATTCATATTGGAAAGTTTTAATTTATTAAATCCGGTTGGAAGCATAAGACCAAACATTCTGGAAATAAAATTTTTCTTAATCTTTGCTTTTTTCCTTAATGCAGCAGTTCCCCAAAAAGTAAAGAACATGGTAACTTTCGTTCCCATTGCTGCTGCACCTGTAGCAATAATTAAAGCTGCAATTATCTTATCTAACGAACCGGAAAAAACGATCATTGAAAGCTTATCCTTAGGTTGATCTTTTTTTAGAAGTTCAACCTGTTTTTGCAATTCTTCTATTTGTTTTTGAATATCTTCCATAACATTAATACCTGATTATTTTCTTAATGACTTCTCGAATATCCAGATTTGCCGGACAAATAATCACGCATCTTCCACAGCCTGTGCAGAGATGTTCACCATAATTATCCATAAAATAATTGTATTTATGCATCACTCTTTGCCGCACACGTTGAGTAGATTGGCTGCGCGGATTGTGCCCTGATGCCTCTTTTGTGAAGATAGTGAACATACAGGAATCCCAGAGCCGGATGCGTTTTCCTTTTTTGCCTTTTCCTTCGTCGGAAACATCGAAGCAGTGACAGGTGGGACACACAAAAGCGCAGGCTCCGCAATTGACACATTTTGCAGCGATCTCATCCCAGATAGGTTCTTCCCAGATTTCTTTTGTTTTAGAAAAAAGTGATGAAATATCTTCTTTTTCTGAAAGATAAGATTCGGCTGTTTTTTTTAACTTTTCAATTTTTTTAATTTCTTTATCTGATGCATTTTCAGTTATTTTACAATCATTTAGGAAATTCTTTCCTTTATCGCTTACAGCTTCAAAGATGTAATTTTCATCCGTTTCCACTACAAAAATATCGGAACCTGTTTTATCGAAAGGACCTCCATCGAACCAGTTACAGAAACAGGTGGAAAGCGGCTCATTGCAGGCAAGATTAAAGACGAGGCAGTTGTCGTATTTTTTCTTCCAATACGGATCTTTGTACATATCTTTCTTCGGCATTTGATGTGCTTCACCAAAAACCTTGTCTAACATCAGAAGACTTTTTGTATCGCAGTTTCTCATTCCCCAGATGGCAAAAGGCTTTTCTTCCCTTTTGGGAACTTCCATTCCTTTTTCTGTATATTGGAAAAGAACTTCTGATTGAGGGAAAAATATTTCTTTGGGTGATCTCTTTGTGTTCAAAATTTTATTGTTGATATCTTTGGCAGATTTGATCTTTTTAAAAGCCGTTGCCTTGCCATCTTTAACGGGTGCAAAAACACTGTAATTCTTTTGAAGATTTTCAATAAATTTATTAAATTCGCTTTTCTTAATTTTGATCATATTCTAACCCATTATAAAATCTTGTTTTTCGGTTTCACAATAACTTGCCATTGCCGGTTTTTCATTAATATCCAATCCTGCGGTATAATCAAAACGTTCTTTGATCTCTTTTTCCACTTTTTTATTCATAATACGCAGATCAAGATCGACCGGACAAGCGGAAACACAAGCTCCACAATCCACGCATCTTCCGGCAACGTGAAGGTTTCTGATAAGATGGAAAATGATAGAGTCGGTGACTTCCGGAGTTTTCCCGATCCACTGCGGATCGTTCTGGTCAACAAAACACTCGTTGCAATAACAGGCTGGACACACATTTCGGCAGGCATAACAACGAATGCATTTTGAATATTCTTCTTTGATATATTCCCAGCGTTCTTCGGAAGATTTTTTCTCAAAATCAATAACATTTTTGAATTCGTCTTTAATATCAACTTCTTTTCGTGGTTTTCCAATAAAAATATCGTGAACCGGAGCATCAGGATATTTACAGGTTAAGCAGGAATCACACAAAACATCTTTTAAAGGAATTGTAATATCTAAATCACGACCCTTTAAATTCACATTTTTACTATCGATCTTTGATTCCAGAATTTCTTTCCCATCTGTTTTCTGAAGTATTTTTTTCTTTTCCAGAATCCCATTACAGGGAACTCCGATGATGATTACATCCTCTCTTTTTATCTGTTGCTCAACAGCATAAAGAACTATAGATCGAGAATCGCAGCCTTTTACAATGATTCCTATCTTATCATAAGTTTTCCCTAGTTTTCTTTTATCTTTTGTGAGATAAGTTGTAAAATTATTTCTGCAGGTTTCATCAAAGATCAACTTATCTACATCTTCTAATTTTTGAATAAAAAGCGGTGTAGAAGAAAGTGGAAGAGAACCTTTTTCCCAGCCGATAACAATATTCACTTTTTTATCTTTCAGGAGTTTTTTTACTTCTGTTCTCAGGTTCTGGATCATTGTTTTGCTCCCTTTACCAACCTTGTAGCAGGACCGATCTTCTTAACTTCGTTAGTGATTTTTTCGATAATATTGGCAAAGCGTTCACCTTCTCCGGCAGAGATCCAGGAAAACTGGACTCTTTCCGGTTCGATCCCGATCATCTCAAGAAGCGGTTTAATCGTAGAATACCGTCTACGGGCGATAAAATTACCTGACAGGTAATGGCAATCGCCTGGATGTCAGCCGGAAACCAGTAAGCCGTCAAACCCGCTTTGCAGCGTTTTCATTATAAAGAGTGGGTCGACTCTTCCTGAACAGGGAATCCTTATCACACGCACATTCGGCGGATATTGCATTCTGGAAACTCCTGCCAGATCCGCTCCGGCATATGAACACCAGTTACACAATATTGCCAGAATTTTTGGCTGCCAATCTTTCATATTATATTCTCCAGTTACTCATTTTTCGACTCGAAAGAAAACGACGAGTCGAGATAAATGCTGCTTCGAGTCGTTGTCGCAAACTCCTTACGACTCGAAAGTTATTTTCCCAAAACATCTACCAGATCCAAAGCTTCAAATGAATCAAAAAGCTGTTCATTACTAAATCCGCGAAGGTCGAGCGCTCCGCAACGACAGGAAGCAACGCAGGCTCCACAACCTTTACAAAGTGCTTCGTTCACAACTGCAACTTCTTTTTCTTTATCTACTTCGATCGCTTTATAAGCACAAATTATTTCACAATAACCGCAGCCGGAACATCTGTCTTCGTTCACTTCCGTAATTGTTCCTTCCGCCAGGATTGCTTTTTTAGTAATAAATGTAAGAGCTCTGCTTGCTGCTGCTTTTGCCTGCATTATGCTTTCATCCATATCTTTGGGATTATGTGCGAGTCCGGCAACAAAAACACCATCATTTGCAAAATCCACAGGACGCAATTTCACGTGAGCTTCCATAAACATTCCATCTTCGTTCAACGGAACTTTGAGCATTTTTCCAAGCTCGATATTTTCCTTGCGAGCATCAATTGCCACGGAAAGCACCAGCAGATCTGCAGTAACAACTACTTCTTTATCCATAATCGGATCGAAAACAGTGATATTGATCTTGCTGTCCGGATCCGATTCATCCACAAATTTAACCTGCGGTTTATTTTCAGGTTCGTAATTAACGAACATTGTTCCTTTGTCCCGCAGTTCCGTATAATATTTTTCTCTGAAACCGTAAGTTCTAACATCACGATTCACAATGTAAATATTCGCTTTGGGAACTATTTTTTTCAGTTCAAGAGCATTTTTCACAGCTTTTGTGCAGCAAACTCTGCTACAATACATTTTACCTTCTTCACGTGAACCAACGCATTGGATCATCACCACATTTTTCGGTTTTCTCCCGGGGAATTTCTTTTCATAAAGCATTTCCTCGAATTCAACCAGCGTAACAATGCGATGTGATTTTCCATAAAGATATTCTTCGGTTTTGTGTTCCTCTGCACCTGTTGCAATGATAACCACACCGTGCTCGAATTGTTTTTCTTTACCTGTACCTTTATTTGCAAAAGTTGTGGTGAAATTACCGACATAACCGTCTATTTTCTTGATTTCAGAATTCTTATAAATATGAATAAGTTTATTTTTGGAGATTTCTTCGATCATATCTCGGAGTAATTTTTGCGGGTCTTTTCCAAAATTGAAATAGATATTCTGCAAATTACCACCGAGTTCTTTTTCTCTTTCTATCAGGAATACTTCATAACCCGCAACTGCCAGAGATTGTGCTGCCGTCATTCCTGCAAGTCCGCCGCCAATAACCAGTGATTTAGGATTTATATCTATGGGAAGTCTTTTCAGCGGCATCAGATCGCGTGCTTTTGCAACTCCCATACTTACCAGGTCTTTAGATTTTTCCGTGGCAAGTTCCGGTTCGTTCATATGAGCCCAGGAACATTGATCACGAATATTTGCCATCTCAAAAAGATATGGATTCAAACCTGCTTCGGTGATAGTCTCCCTGAAAAGCGGTTCGTGGGTTCGGGGAGTGCAGGCTGCAACTACAATTCGATTCAGATTATGCTCTTCTATCCGCTCTTTGATCGTGTTCATACAATCCTGCGAACAGGCATACATCAGGTCTTCCGAGTGTTCTACATTTGCGATATTTTTGGCATTTTCAGCTACATCTTTCACATCCACAACTCCGGCAATGTTAATACCGCAATGACACACAAAAACTCCCACTCGAGGTCGTTCTCCAAAAACATCTTTTTCTACTACTTTCTTTTCCTGCAATTCCTGTCTTTCCAATTTAAGATATTTGGTAGCTTCCGCAACTGCACCGGAAGCCGATACTACAGATTCGGGAATATCTTTTGGACCATTTGATGCACCACAAACAAAAATTCCTTCACGATTTGTTTTGAGTGGAGTAAACGCATCTGAACGGCAGAATCCGTATTCATTAAGTTTAATATCCAGTTTTTCAGCTAATTCCCGAATGTTTTTTCTCGGTTCCAATCCAATGGAAAGAATTACCATATCAAATTCTTTAAATTGAATATCTCCATTTTCCAGAACGTAACGTAACTTCAAATTTCCTTTATCTGTTTCGGAAATATTCGAGACTTTGGATTTAATGAAATCAACTCCATATTTACCCTTAGCTTGCTCGTAATATTTATCAAAGTCTTTTCCGAACGCTCTGATATCCATATAGAAAAGCGCCGGTTTCAAACCTTTCATATGCTCTTTGGCAATGATTGCTTGTTTAATGGCGAACATACAGCAGGCAGATGAACAGTAATTGCGATCTATGCTTTCATCTCGTGAGCCAACGCATTGAATGAAGGCAATACTCTTTGGTTCTTTATTATCGGAAGCCCGAACAACGTGACCACCAAAAGGTCCGGAAGCAGAAAGCATTCTTTCAAATTCCAGAGAAGTAACAACATTCTTAAATCGTTTGTAACCGAAATGTCCAAACCCGATCGGATCGAATGCATCGATTCCTGTTGCCACGATCACCGCTCCGACCTGCAATTTTATTCTCTTATCTTTATCATCAAAATTGATTGCTTCTGCAGGACACACTTTTTCGCAAAGACGGCAAACACCTTTTGTAAGACAAAGGCATTTTTCTTTATCTATCGTATATTCGGATGGAATACTTTGCAGGAAATACCTGGAAATTGCACCTCTTTTGCGAAGCTGCACATCAAATTCATCATCTACTTTCACGGGGCATTTTTCTTCGCAGAGTCCGCAGGCAACGCATTTCACAGCATCAACATATTTTGCTTCTTCAATTATTTCTGCAATAAAATTTCCGGGATCTCCAGCTACAGATTCCACTTTTGTTTTGATGTGAATTTGAATATTCGGATGTCTGGCACATTCGCTCATTTTTGGTGCAAGAATACACATCGAGCAGTCATTTGTAGGAAATGTTTTATCCAATTGCGGCATTCTTCCACCGATCGATGAAGTTCCTTCAATTAAATGAACTTTAATTCCCATCTCAGCAAGATCGAGAGATGCCTGAATTCCGGCAATTCCTGCCCCGATGATCATTACAGATTTACTTTTCGAACTCATAAAATTTCCTTAATTATACTATAAAAAAATTCTCTTCTTTGTAGGATTCTCACCCATTTTACTAATCTGTTCTGTATATTCATTTCCCACCCGGGCAAATTTCTGACCTTCCGATGCAGAAATCCAGGTAAGTCGAATCCTCTCATCTTCCAAACCCAAAGATTTGAAAATTTCTTTTACTATTGCAATTCTTCTTCTGGTGTGATAATTACCAACCTGGTAATGACAATCTCCGGGATGTCAGCCACCCACCAGAACGCCGTCTGCTCCCCGTAAATATGATTTTATCAGGAAAACAGGATCGATCCTGCTGGAACACATAACTTTTATCGGAAGGATAGCAATCGGATACTGCAACCTGTTTATTCCTGCCAGGTCTGCTCCTGTGTAGGAACACCATTTACATAAGAAACTTATGATTTTGGGCGAGAATTCTTTTTTCATAAATTATTTCCTTTTTTGAAACCACGAATTTACACAAATTTACACGAAAAATATTACAACAGAGTACACGGAGAGCACGGAGTTAAATTTTCAATCTTCAATATTAAATATTCAATTCTCATAATTTATTCTCCAAGTTCAGCAAATTCTTCTTCTTTATAGATCATCACAGGAATCTTTTCTTCTACATCTCTTCCGGGAATATAATCAAAAATTCCTGCAACTCTTTCACCTGATTTTTTAAACACCGATGCTACCGGAATATCTGCCGGACAAACATCGGAGCATTGTCCGCATCCAACGCAGGAAAAACTCATATGCGAAAGTCTTCCGATATGGAAGAAAATTGTATCCGGTGGTAATCTTAAAGCACCTTTCTCTTCCAGTTCCCGTTCTAAAATCGGAACATTATAATCAAAATTTGCTGATTCAAAATCGCAAAGTGTACAATAGCATATCGGGCAAACAGTATTGCATCCGTGACAGCCGATACATCGTCCAAAAACATCGATCAGACCATCGAGTCCGCTTTCTTCGGTATTTATTTTGGAAAATACTTCTTCTTTCTCTTTGAGCCGTTTTTCTTTCAACGAATCGAGTTTGGAAGTTTTAAATTCTTCAGATGATATTTTTCCTTCAAAACCATCTGCGAATTTTTCTGCTTTTTTTGTATTCAGATACATTTTGCATTTACCGGTTTCTTCTCCAATTAGAGAGATAAGAATATCTGAATTGGTCGGAGCAAAATGCTCACAAATGCGGCAGGTTTCACGTATTATTGATGGAATATCCGCTTTTTCAGTTGCTTTCCAATATCCGGTAAGCTGGTCATTTATCGAACCATTGACATTTTCTTTTAACGGGAAAACTCCACTGCAACTATAAGTTATCAGCAGAAAATTATTTAATGTTCCCTGCTCTCTTTTTACAAGTTCGATAAAAGCGCGAAACTCGCAAGGTTTGATCACTGCTGCAATTGGTTTCTCGATCGGAGTAAAACGGGAAAGCACTTGTCCTGCATTAATTGGCATCAATGGATGAAGCGGAACAATTTCATCGAGTTTGGATTTATTGGTAATCAAACCATAATCCATAGCACCGTTTTCATTCACTTTTCTTAATGAGAAAACTCCGCTGATCTTTTCCTTTTCCAGGAGAAATGTCAGGAATTCTTTAATTGCAATTTCGGGATTTTTATTTATTGTAAGAAGTTTACTCATTTTCGTTCTCCCCGGCTTCTGCACTTTTCACTAATTTCCCTAATTCTCCCAGTTCATCCAGTTTGTAATCTCGCATGGGAAGTGCATCACCAACACTTTCTCCTGCAGAATATTCAAATGTTTTCTGTGTTTCATTTGCCATATAACTGAAAATATTTGCTACGGGAATATCCACCGGACAGGCATCCGAACATAATCCGCAGGAAACGCAGGAAAGACTCATATGAGACATTCTGCCGATATGGAACATCAAGCGATCGAGCGGAAAAGCCAGAGCACCTTTGTTTTCGGCTCGGATCAGCTTAACATCGGAATTCGGTTTTGAAACGGACGAATCAAAATAGCACTGGCGGCAATAACAGATAGGACAAACAGTTCCACAATTATGACATCCGATGCAGTGTGCAAAAGTGTCCTGCAGATTTGTGAATCCATCTGTCATTATTTTTATTTCTTTAAATGATTTTTGCCTGCTTTTTGATTTCTCTATTTTTATCTTATTAATTTTTTCAGCCCAGATTTTATCATCTTTTTTATCTTCAATTTTGTTTTCAGAAAGGAGCTTCTCACCTTTTTCACTGTTGGAAAGAATTATTATTTCATTATCTTTCAAACCAAAATGTACATCACTGGCAGATAAAGAAAATTTATCGCAGATATTGCAGACAGGTTTCAAATCTTTTGAATTCCAATTATCCTCTTCGAGAATTTTGTCGAATTTTTTCTCATTATTCTCAGGATCAGCAATATAATCCTGCATAGGAAGTGCGCCGATACAATCATAACTGAACAAAATCACATCTTCCAGTTCTATCTGTTTTAATTTCGTGAGTTCGATGGTTGCTCGAATTTCACAAGGTCTCATCAGAACTGCAATTTTAAATTTTCCTTTACCTTTTCGAGTGTATCTTTTCAGAGCATTGGCAGCATTGATCGGCATAATCGGAGCTAACGGATTCATATCTTCCAAATAATCAATATCTTTTATTAAAATCCAGGTATAAGAATCTTTGGATGGAACCTGCATCGGCATCATCACAGCGTCGATAAGTTTTAATTCCATCGCATTCTTGAAAAACTTTTTCATCTCTTTCCGAATGCTTTCCGATGTCAATTTTGTTCCTTTACTAGAAACCTTCGTCATTAATTCTCCTTTGAGAGATTCTGTCTTTTTTCGACTCGTAAGGAACGACGAGTCGAGTAAAAACTTATTTAAAACCTCGAGTCGTCGTCACAAATTCCTTACGACTCGAAAAGAATTTCATCTTATCGCTTCCTTCACTTCCTGGTAGAGTTGTGGATTAGTGAAATGCTTCGTTCGGAGGGACCCGGAAGGACAACTTCCCACACAATTTCCACAACCTCTGCACACCGCTTCATTTACAACAGAGATTCCTCTCTCATCATCAAAATAAATCGCATCATATCCGCAAACCTGCAAACAGGTCTGACAACCTGTGCAATAAGCTTCCAGGATTTCCGAAACCATAACTTCGGGAATGATCTTTTCTCCGGGTATTAATTGCGTAAAAATTTTACCTGTAGCTGCTTTTGCCTGTTGCATCGCATCGATAATATTTGCCGGTCCACGTGCAGAACCGATTATAAAAATTCCATCTGTTGTAGATGAAACCGGGTTTATCTTCTGATGAACTTCCTGGAAATATCCTGTCTCGTGAAGATCGATATTTAGCATTTCTGCAAGTTCTTCCGAATCTTTTGAAGCAATCATTGCAGGAGCCAAAATCACAAGATCACTTTCAAGCATATCTTTTTTATTATTGATATCAGTGTATTCCACTTTTGTGCCATTTACAGAAAGATCGGAATAACGAATGAATTCAACACCTTTTTCTTTTATCTTATCATAAAAATTCTGACTGTTTTTGTAGGGAAGATTCAAATATTTGATGAGATGAGTCACTTTGATATTCGCTGATTGCTCTTTAAGATAATTTGCAATTTTGAGCATATAATCACAGCATATCTTGCTGCAAAATCCAACTTCTTTCCTGCCAACACAATGAATCAGAGTAACGGATTTTGGTTCCTTTCCATTTTTGAGAGTTATTTTTTTATTTTCTGAAAACATTCTTTCAGCTTCCAGAGAATCGATAACATTATCTTTATCTTCAAATTTAAATGCAGGAAGTTTTTTTGAATCAAAAAATTCATATCCGGTTGCAACTACAACGGCTCCAGCTAATAATTCCGTTGTTTCATCCGGCTTTTCGGTGCTTTTCAAAACAATCTCAAAATTCCCCATAAAACCGATAAGTTTATCCAGAACCGTTTTCGTGAAAACTTTTATATTTTTATTTTTTTGAATATCAGAGATCTTTTGTTCAGGTAGAAATACAGCTTTCCCGCCAAGATTTTCTTCTTTTTCGATCAGGAAAACTTTTCTCTTTTCGCCGGCAAGATTCAATGCAGCTTCTATTCCGGCAATTCCACCACCGATAATCAGGACATCAGGATTGCTGTCCAATTCCTTTTCATAAAGTGAATCCTGGTACAAAACCCGGTTCATTCCTGCATGGATATATTGAATTGCCTTCCGGTTCGCTTCCTCTTTGTCGGGAATTATCCAGGCACAATGTTCACGAATATTCACAATCCTATATAAATACGGATTCAATTGCGTTTTCTTGCATACATTTATAAAAGTGGTATCGTGGTCTCGCGGTGAACAGGCAGCACAAACAAGGTGAGTTAATTTGTTCTCATTAATCTCTTTTTCCAAAAACTCTTTTCCTTCGTTTGAACAAAGAAGTTTGTGCCTTTTTACTACAAGTTCTTGATCTTTGAAATCCTCAAGTTTGGCAATTTCATCCATTATTTTTTCAATATCGACTTTTGAAGCGATGTTCGGACCACATTCACAAACATAAATTCCTATTTTTTCACTCATCTTTTTTCCCTTAGTTTACTGATCGAGCATCGATAAAATTCCTGCTACTGCAGCTTCCGATTGTATTACTGAACCTTGAATATCTTTGGGACCTTCAGCGCATCCTGCCACAAAAATTCCGGGTCTGGAAGTTTCCACAGAACCGAGTTTTGAAGGTTCGGTTTCTATGAATCCAAAAGAGTCGCGTTTTATTTCTAAAGCTTTTGATAGCTCTTCGATCGTATCGGAAGGTCGCAGAGCATTAGCCAAAACCACCATATCGACCAGGATCGATTCTTTCGTTTCTTTTCCATTAAAATAAGAAACTTCCAATTTCCCATCTTTTTTGGAAATATTCATTTTTTTTCTATCAAATTGGAAAATAAATTCCGAATCGTGAGATTTTGTTTCATCAAAGAATTTTTGATATGATTTATCTGTCAGGCAAATATCAGAATAAATATTATAGATTTTTGCATCGTGTAAATTATGTTTAATAAAACGGGCGTGTTTGGAAGAAGACATACAGCAGATATTAGAGCAATATCCTACTTCATCTCTACCAACGCAATGAATGATAGCCACCGAGTCCGGAGTTTTTTCCGAATCACGAAGAAAAAGCTTTCCTTCTGTGGGACCGTTTGAAGCAAATAATCTTTCAAATTCAAATGCAGTATAAACTCCGGGATATTTTCCATACCCAAGATTTTCTAATTCCTGCACATTGAACAGTTCAAAGCCTGTGGCAACAATTATTCCGCTAACATCGAGTTTGAATTCCTCATCTTTCTGGGAGAAGTCTATCGCAGCGAACATACAGGCTTCCATACATTTATTACAGCTTTTATCTTTCCCATTAAGGTGTAGACACTGAGAAGCATCGATCATGGGAACATTGGGAAGTGAACCGGAACAGGGAACATAAACCGCCTTTTTATCCATCAGGTTTTCTTCCCATTCATTTTTGAGAACAACCGGACAGACAGGATAACACATTCCGCAACCAAGACAAGCTTCCAGGCTTACATATCGTGCTTTCTTCCTGACGGTAACCTTGAAATCTCCCGGTTTTCCAGCTACTTTTTCTACAGCGCTCAAGGTTAGGACTTCAATATTTGCATCCTGAAGTATCTCCTGTTGGATTGGTGCAACAAGGCAGGTAGAGCAATCCATAATGGGAAATGATTCTTCATTCTTGATTATCTTCCCACCTATTATGGGAAGATTTTCAACGAGATATACTTTCTTCCCTGCTTTAGAAAGCATCAAACTTGCTTCCATTCCAGCAATACCGGAACCGATAATTAAAACATTTTCTGGATTATCCATCTGATTTCCTTAAATGATTTTGAATTTGTATTTTAATAAAAATATCTATTTCGAGTGATGTGTTTTATTTTCATATATTACGTTAAAGATGGGTGTCTGATTTTATTGGATTCGGACCGAGCTTCCTGATCTTTTCGGAAAACTCGTTCACGATTTGTATATATCTTTTTCCTTCTGAAGCAGAAATCCACGAAAGTTGAATCCTTTCAGGATCGATATTCAGAGTTTCAAATACTTTTTTTAATAAAGCGAATCTTCGTCTTGCATAATAATTACCAACCTGGTAATGACAATCTCCGGGATGTCAGCCTGCGACCAGAATCCCGTCTGCTCCGCTGAAATATGTATTTAATAATAAATTATGGTCAATTCTACTGGAACACATCACACGTACAACATTAATAGAAGAATCAATTTCCTTGCGGGAAGCTCCTGCTTGATCTGCCGCTGCGTAAGTGCACCAATTACATAAAAAACCAACAATTTGTGGTTTAAAATTTTCTTTTTCCATCTATCCTCATTAC
The DNA here is from genome assembly GCA_013203665.1 of Armatimonadota bacterium. Taxonomy (GTDB): domain Bacteria; phylum Cloacimonadota; class Cloacimonadia; order Cloacimonadales; family TCS61; genus JABMPU01. The sequence continues at coordinate 5,030 of JABMPU010000179.1, read as the reverse complement.
AATTAATTTTAAAAGGGTTCTTCAAAATAAAAAAATTAATGTCTTTCTGAGGTTTCTTACATAGATAACCTTCCGAAGAACCTCATTATAAGCGGAGTTCCTTCGAGAGAAAAGCAAGATGAATTCCTCCAGCCTTCGCCAGCTTCGGCTTGGCAAGCAGGATGACAAAAACACCCAATTCTGCAGAACTCATTTAATTATAAAAATAAAAGAAAGAAAAGGAGTGCATAAAATTATACACTCCTTCAATGTGCTAAAATTGGATTTGCGCGGAATGAGTTCCGGAACCGTCATCCATACAGAAAAGCAATGTTTTACCTGTTCTGCCGCACCAGGATTTGATATCTACCGGGAATGACGGGCAATCTGCTTTAACTTCCAGGATATCCCCAGCTTCCATTGTAGGCACTAATGCAACAACTTTAAGAATGGGTTGTGGACATTTAAGTCCTAAGCAATCTAATGTTTTTACAGCCATAATTTCCTCCTATTTTTTTTTAGAATGATAATGTTAATTCAGCACCTTGAGCTTCGGCAACAAACGTGGTAGCTCCCACTATTTCACACCCTTCGATCAGATCCTCTTCTTTTAAACCATGAACATCAAATCCCAGTTCACAAACTAGAATGCGTCCCCCAAGTGCCTGATAGCCTTCAAACAACTCTTCAAGATCAGGTAATTCCGGTACAGCTTTGTTAAGTTCTGCGATCTTTCCATCCACAAAAACAGGTAATCCGCTTGGCAGAACAAAGATAAAGACTTCATCTCCACAAGCTAATGCAGATACTGCGATCGTCATAGCTGGATAAATGTTTTTTGGTTCAGAACCGTTTAATGTAATTGCAACTTTTCCCATATGATTTTCCTCCTTATTTAGGGGGTTTTTAATAATTGATGTATTTTCATGTCAAGCAAAATATTTTGTTCGTTTTTGATACTTTTAAACCCATTAAATTATTATTGATTTTCAACTAATTATTTTAAAAAAAAGCAGAAGGAACAAAACAGGTTTCATAGTACAATCTAACAAATTCAGGATTTTTCCCTCAAATAAGAAAGGCACAGCAAAACACGACGCACAATGTTTTGCTAATGCGACGAAAAGAGTGTAACGGAGTTTGTGGATTGCGTGTTATACCCAGTTTTATCCTCAAGCATTTAAGTTTCTATCTATCCAATGAACTTTTTACACCAATCTTGGTTTTGCTTGGAACATTGAGAATAGATCATTAATGCTTTAATCTCATTATTTCATGTACTATTTCCAATATTTTTTAATTTTTACCATTCGCCTTTTCCTTTCAACAATTATATTTATATCAAAAAAGAAAAACTATCATTTTTTTTGCAACTCTGTTTCAAAATTATTCTTGACATATGAAATTATAATTCATTTATTCGAGTGTGACTTTAAAAATTTCAAGGATTATGTATATTTGTGATATTTTGCATAATCTATTGTTGATATAAGGGTGCTATGTTGCAAGCTTGCAATTAAGCACAATGTTATGCATTATAAACATTATTTTAGCGTGTATGTATAATTGGCCGAAAGGTCAATGAAGATACGAAAAACCATAACTTATGACGTAGCGCCCTTTGCGGCGAGAAGATGATTGATAAAAAGAAAGGATGGACACAATGGGAGACAAAGGCGGCAAGAAGGATAAGAACAAGAGTCAGAAACAGAAGAAAAGTAAACAGGAACAAAAGGCAAAAAGGAAGTTAGATAAACAACAGAAAAAAACTCCGTAACTGGAAGCAGGATTCAAATACGTGAAGATCTCAATTCCTAACGAAGTTCGATTCCCAATAATGGAACTAAGGATATAGATGCCAAACGTTGATGAGGTTAGCAGGATCTATAGTTGGAGCGTTTCAGTTATATCAGGAGAATAACCTAAGTGAAAAATCTTTGTTGAATTGGTTCTGTCTTACAGTGGAAAACAAAAGTATGCATAACAAATCGCTCAACCTGACCTGGATTCCGCTGCGCTACATCTAGGCAGGTTAGCTCCACCGTTAGATTTTCTCCTTAAAAAATATGATATACAAAACCCAATTGGGCAAAACAAATATGCACTAAATTTAGCCAAACCGTTAGCGAAATATTTTTGTGGGATTTTTCTCACAATCTTTATAAGTAAACGAATATACTGCTAACCAAGTAATTCCTAAATCGCTCGGGGTGAAAATATTTTTTATCATGAACAATCTTTTTTACATTCAACTGATTACATCGTTTATTATCGGCGGCGGGGTCATCGCTCTGCTGTCTTTCTTAGCTGAAAGAGTCAGAACTCGTTTCGCAGGCATTGTTCTTGCTTTTCCATCCACTGCTGCACTCGGATTTTTCTTTTTGGGCTGGACTCTTTCTGCAGAAACTGTTGCTGAAATAATACCTGCCACCCTTATACCACTTGGCTTAGTTGTTCTTTTCCCGGCTCTTTATATCTATGTTGCAGAGTTTTCAGCGAAATTTCTGAAAAGCAAAATTTTGCAGATTATTGTAAGTTTCATCGTGAGTATCGGAATTTGGTTTTTATTTAGTTTGCCAATTGCTGTTTATGAATTGAACAATCTCGCATTTGGGCTGGCAGGATACACCATACTTGCTCTCCTCGCTCACTGGTTACTCCACCGAAAAAGCTATGAAAAACCAGCCTCGCTTTTTTATTCGTTTAGCCAGAAAATCGGTCGGGCTGCCTTTGCCGGATTCATCATCGTGCTGGTTGTATTCCTGGGTAAAACTCTTAGCCCGTTCTGGGGTGGAGTGTTCACGATGTTCCCCGCTGCCTTGTCTTCTTCGTTGATGATTCTTCACTGGTATTACGATCCCAAAAGTTTGTTCCCAACAGTTCAAAAATTCGCACTGGGTTCCATTACAATCCTTGTTTACTCATTAACAGTTATGCTTGTTTTTCCATTAGTAGGATTTATTCTCGGTACAATCGTTGCCTACTTTGCAAGCCTGGTTACGTCTTTGCTGCTTTCGAAAGTTTCAGCCAGAGCGAAATAAATTTTCCTTAATTTAGCAGAACTCATATATTGATATTTAGCAAGAATATTTTATCTCTTTTTTATTGACAGATAATGAATAATGAAATTTTAAAAAAGGTGTCTTTTTTTAGAAAAATGGAAACTATAAAATTTCCTTGGGAATAGTTGATAAAATACAAACTTTAATTTTATTCAAAGGATGATAATGACATGGATATTTCCATAGATTATTTAGGTAAACGTTTTGAAAATCCATTTATATTAGCTTCAGGTCCTCCCACAGCCGATGCGAAAATGATCAAAAGAGCATTTGAAGCAGGCTGGGCAGGTGCTGTCATCAAAACTTTGATACGAGAGCCAGTAAAAAATCTTCATAACCGTTTTGCAGTTAATAAAATTAATGAAACCATATATGCATTTGAAAACCTGGAATTGCTGAGCGAGAGGACACCTGAAGTTTGGTATCAGGACATCCTCACCCTGAAATCATCATTTCCCAACAAAGTGATTATAGGAAGTATAATGGGGGATGCGAAGAACAGAGACCAATGGTTGGAGTTGGCATTAGGTTGTCAGGATGCTGGCGTTGATTTCATAGAGCTCAATTTTTCATGTCCTCATGGGTACCCTGAAAAAGGGAATGGTTCTGCCATAGGACAAAATGCAGAGTTTTCTGCCAGGATTACAAAGTGGTTGAAAAGTGAAAAAAAAATTACTGTACCAATCATTCCGAAATTGACTGCAGCCGTAACTGATATATGCTATATCGGTGAGGTCGTTGCAAAAGTGGAAGCAGATGGCATTTGTGCGATAAATACTTTTCCATCCATTATGGGTTTTGATTTGAAAACACTTGAACCTAAACCAGCCATTGGTGGATATACTACAGCCGGTGGTTATTCTGGACCAGGATTAAAGCCGATCGCTCTGAGATGTGTGAGTGATCTGGTGGAAAATCCTGGATTACCTGTGATGGCTTGTGGAGGTGTATCTTCTGGCTCAGATGCAATTGAGTTTATTTTGATTGGTGCACCGATAGTTCAGGTTTGCACTGCTGTAATGCTGAAAGGTTATTCAATAGTTTTGAAAATGCAGAATGAACTAAAAGAATTTATGAAATGGCACAAGTTTTCATCAGTAGCGGACTTTCTTCATCTGGGAGGTAATCATATCCGTCAATTTAGTGAATTGGATCAAAGTTTCTCCGCAAAGCCGAAAATTGATACGGAAAAATGTAATGGATGTAAGAATTGCTTCATTTCTTGCCATGATGCCGGGTATATGGCATTGGAGATGCGAGACAATTTAGCATTTGTAGATTATGATAAATGCAGGGGATGTTCCCTTTGTTATCAGGTATGTTCGACTGGAGCCATAAGAATGGTGGAAACATATCAAAGGAGTGTTACTAAATAAGAAATAAACGAAATTGTGTTTATTCACTCGTTAGCGATAATTTTAAAAAAATGAAAAATCTTATTAAAATTCTATTTCTGATAATTTTAACTGCAAGTTGTAATACTGCACCTAATAAATAATGAAATTTAAGAACTGGTGTCTTTTTTCAGAAAAAAGGAAACTATAATTGAAATGTCATTTTACGAAGATATAAGGTTATTATACTACGAGCTTCGCAGTTGATTGCGATGTTATGATAGAGAGGAACAAATGAGAATCACAACGGTCGGGCAATGTAAATATCCCAGAAGACCTATCAAGGGCGTACATATGGCGGTTCTTGAACAGAAAGGCAGAAGAGCTATTTCACAGTTCAGTATTCTTAAATAAATATTATGCGGGAAAGTCAGAAAAAATTTAAAAGCCCCCCAAAAAGATATCAGCCCAGAGGGCTTTCTATTCTCTATGAAGATCATGATATTCTGGTTATAGATAAAATACATGGTCTTTTAACCGTGAGTACGGAGAGAGTCCGAGAACAGACTGCGTATTATCGTGTCAATACGTACGTGCGAAAAGGAAATCAGAAATCAAAAAACCGGATCTGGATCGTCCATCGCCTGGATAGAGA
>JABMPU010000178.1 GCA_013203665.1 Armatimonadota bacterium | reverse complement strand
CAACTTTCTCATATAATTTTGTTTCATTAATAATTTCTCCCAACGGTGAAACAACCAAAGAATATCCTGTATTTGCGGAGCGATAAATTTGTTTTCGTGTTTCTACAGCCCGAATTTTCGTCATCATCGCATGCTGGTATGTTCCTGCAGATCTTTTGAACCAGGCATCATTTGTAATGTTCACAATGAAATCTACATCTTGCTTTGCCATCTTTGTCGTTAAACCCGGAAAGGCAATTTCAAAACAAATTAAGGGAGAATAACTATACTTCCCGATTTGATAAAATTTCTGTTCTGTGCCGTATTCCCAGTTTGCCTGACCAAGATGTACATTCCATAAGAAGGGAAAGATTTTTAGAAACGGTATTCTTTCGCCAAAAGGAACAAGCACATTTTTTTTGTAAACAGGAGAAATATGTCCGTCCTTATCAAATTTCGTGCAAGAATTATAATGTAAAAATTTATTTTTATGGGTTGCCGGAGCTCGTTCATAATGCGGAAATCCGGTAAAAATATCAACCTGGTTTTCAATGGCTAAACCGCGCACAAAGCTTCTGTGTTTTGTGCTTTTGAGAAGGTAGATTGGCATTGCTCCTTCAGGCCAGATCACCAAATCCGAGCCACTTTCAGCAGCAATCTGTGTGTATGTTTCATATAAAAACAGAGTTGTATCAAGATAAGTTTCCTGCCATTTTTTTTCTTGTGGGATGCTAACCTGAACAATTGCCACATTTACCTTAGTTTCCTCAAGTTCTATTTTTTTCAAACGATTCGAACCGTAACTGTTCCAAATAAAAAAAACTAAAAAAAGAAGAATAATATTCTGGATAAATTTCCTTCTCAATCTGAAAATGAAAGTATTAATAACGAGAACCAAAATAGAGAGTAAATAAATCCCGCCGATATCTGCAGGTTGAATCAATTTGAGATAATCTGTTAATGAATATCCGATATTAAACCAGGGAAAACGAAATTCTCCAAAGTTCTGTAGATATTCAAAAGATATCCAGAAACTTATAAAAGTAAGAAATTTAAGTTTCGGAAATGTTATCCAAATCCTGCTGATTATCCAAAATAAAAGAGAGAAATAAATACCGAACAAAAGGAATAAACCGATAAATCCGGGAAAAGTGACTAATGATATCCAGTGCAAACTAACCGCTGTATAAACTGTGCTGAAAACTAAGCCGCCATAAATAATCTTTTTATGATGAACTTTTTCATTGAACCAGGAAAAAAGCGGCAAAAAAGCAAAGAAGCATAAGAATCCAGTTTTTAAAGGAAGCCGGCTGAGACCTAAAAGAAGAGCAGCAATTGCAGGTTTATAGAAAAATGTGTTCTTGAAAAAACTAAAGTTTTTCATAAACAAATGAGAAAATCCAAACTTCATTATCAGAAAGCAAAAAGCAGTAATTATTCTGAATCATAAAAATCTTCCACGGATTTGAAGAAATAGCAAACTTCTTTCCACTCTCTTGGTGTTCGATAAAATACTTTTTCAGCTCATATTTCTGTAGTCTGTCAAATTGAAAATTACCGCTTAACTCTTCAACAAATTGTCCGAAAGTATCAAAAATCAGGGTTTTGTCTTCATCCAAAATGATTAAATTATTTTTTGCTAAAATCAGTTGGGATGGATTGGTTAGATAAAATTTCCCGAAAGAATACAGATTGTCTTCATTAAAATTATTCGAGATAAAAATCTCACAGGAATTATCATCAAAAATATACAATGTTTCATCTATCGAAATATCAAACAGGGATGGCTCGCTAATATTTTCTAGAGATAATTCAGCGATCCATTTTCCGGTTGAATCAAATTTTTTTACTGTTTTTTGAAAACTGTCCAAAGCAAGCAGACTTCCATCCGGAGAAAGTGTGATATCTGCGAGTTTACTGAAATTGTTCCTCTCAAATCCTAAGCCACCAATAATATTTATCTGCTTTCCATCTTTAAAAATATGGATTTCATTTGTCTCTTTTTCCATAATAAAAATGGTTTGAGAAGACTCTGAATAACAACATTTTTGAGGAGTAAAATCCAAAATTAGTTTTTGAATTATGTTTAATTGGGAAGGATAGATTTTTCTTGGTTGCTCAGAGATAATGGAACAACTTAGTACAATAATAAAAATCATAAACTTCCCAAATTTTTGAAATTTGGTAAGTTTTCTAATGACTTTCCGCAAAATGAATATCCTTTAATTTGCCTTGAATCGTGGTTCTTCCCTGCCAGGTATTGAAT
>JABMPU010000177.1 GCA_013203665.1 Armatimonadota bacterium | reverse complement strand
CCGCCAGAATTTTGTTTAATTGGTGAACTTGTTAATTGGTTAATTGGGAAAATATGAATATTTCCATTAGGGATGAGAATCCTGGTTCTTCTTGCTGGTTCGACCACGAGCCGGAATCTGAATTAACAGAGTTAATTTAGCGGCGAAGTAGCGCCGAGTAGACGAAACAGTGTTTCGTGGCGCAGGCAATCCCTGACTCTCCGCCAGAATTTTGTTTAATTGGTGAACTTGTTAATTGGTTAATTGGGAAAATATGAATATTTCCATTAGAGATGAGAATCCTGGTTCTTCTTTCTGGAGGTATGCTAATATTTTATATCTTGTAAAAACTATTCAATCTTAACTGAAAAACTCAACTAAAAAATTCAAAATAAATACAATAAAATAGGACTTTCTTAGACTTTCCATAATTCTACCCTGCACCTTTGCACTTCAGCTCCTTTACCCTGTTTCTCTGCATTTTTACTCAATCACTTTATCTGCTTCCTCTAAAATTTCTTCCGGGAACAAAATGTTTAAATCATTTGCTACTTTATTATTGAGCCACAATTTTTTAGGGATGAGTTTCTGAATCGGAATATCTGCAGGTTTTTCTCCTTTTATCACTCTGATCGCAAGTTTTCCCGTTTCCTTTCCAACCGTGTAAAAATCAGCTCCTAAACCAAAAAGCACTCCTTTTTCCACATAGGTGGGATCATTGGTGACTACGGGAATACTGTTCTCTTTACCAACTCCAATGATTGTATCTATGGCAAGTAATGCAGTATTATCACCCGAGATAAAAATTACATCTACACCCTTTCCTGCTAGTCCTTGAGCAGCCATTAGAACCTCATTTGAATTCGTAACTGTAATCTCTTTTAGTGTTAGATTTCTCAGTTCTACGCTTTTTCGCATTACTTCTAAATTTGCTTCTGAACATGCTTCTGAAGTATTCCAAATCACACCAATATTTTTCGTTTCAGGCAAAACTTTTACTATTAATTCAATAATCTCATCAACGGGTTCAAATGTAGCAATACCTGTGATATTCATTTGATGATGGTCTGTATCTTCAGCGATCCCCATCCGGAAGGGATCGGTAACCGCACCAAAAACATGAGGGATGGTTTTATTGATGTGAGCAGTAACCTGTAAACAGGGTGTTGTAACCGTAATTATAATATCCACTTTATCGGTTACAAACTTCTGCGCAATCGATTGGACAGTTGCAAAATCCCCTTGAGCATTTTTGTGATCGATTTTACAATTTTCACCATCAATATAACCAGCTTCTGTTAATGCGTCTTTTATTCCCTTAGCTGCGTCATCTGCTGCTAATATTGATGAAAATTGAGAAAGACCAATTGTATAAAGTTTTTCTTTTTTACCACAACTGAGAATTAAAATAAATACAATCAAAATAAATACAATGAAATAGGACTTTCTTATGCTTTTCATGGTTTCTCCATTTCCATTAATATTTACTCAATCACTTCTGCTGCCTTTCCGAAAATGTCCTCTGTAATGTTAAGTCCTTGAATTTCTGCTGCTTCTAAGTTAATGGTTAATTTTGATTCTTGCATCGATTGAAACGGAATGTCCTTGGGTTTTTCACCTCTCATTATTCGGATGGCAAGTTTCCCTGCTTCATAGCCTGCATCATAGAAATCCCAGCCCAAACCAATAGATGCACCTCTTTTAACTTCTGAAAACTGGTTACAAAAAATTGGGATCTGTGCTTCATTAGCAACCTTAACCTCAGCTTCAAAAGCAAGATTAGTCAGATTATCCGAAATCTGATAAAAAACATCGATTTTTTTGCTGACTAAAATCATGACAGCATCATGCATCTCGCTGGTTGCATTGATCGGAATAGCAATGGTGGTTAACCCCACCTTTTCTGCTTCCTCTTTTTGGATTTTCATATAGAATTCAGAATTTAATTCTGATGGCACCCAAACTGTACCAATAACTTTTGTTTCCGGTAACATCTGTTTGATAAGTGAAATTGTCTGTTTAATAGGCGAAGCTACAGATACACCTGTTACATTTGGAATATGATCAGTATAACTCTCACCAGCTCCGGCCAGAATAGGATTGGCAATACTGGTAAATACGATAGGAATTTTTGAAGTTGCATTCATACATGCCTGCAGGCAAGGTGTATCTATCGAACAAATCAGGTCGACCTTTTTACTGATAAAATTGTGAGCAATTGAATTTGCAGTGGGAAAATCACCATGAGCATTCAATATAATAAATTTAACATCCTTATCTTGAATTATTTCTTCATCAACAAAAGCTTGAATGAATCCTAATTCACATTCCTTGTCTGTAGGTGAATCTACAAATTCACAAATTCCGATTGTGTATATTTTCTCTTTTTTGGTGCAGCTTGTTATCAGCAACAAGCAAATTAAACAAAATGATAAATAACCCAGAAATTTTCTTTTCATTATTTTTCCTCTCTATTTAATTATTTTATCTGCCTTTTTTATGATATCCTCAGAGAATTTTATTCCCTGAACTTCTGCTTCCGACAAATTCAAGTATAATCTTTTATGTTTCAATAATTGAAATGGAATATTTTCAACTTTCTCACCTTTCATGATTCTTACTGCAAGAATACCGCTTTTATATCCGCAATCATACAAATCTATGCCAAAACCGGCGCAAGCACCTTGTGAGACATCATCCGGTTCAGTAACAAATATTGGGATCTTGTTATCTTCTGCAACTTTAACAACAGAATCAAATGCAGTATTAACAGTATTGTCGGTTGATACAACTATAGCATCAATTCCCTTTGTGGCAAGAAATTGAATATCTGAATAAACTTCACTTGAGTTGTTTACCGAAACCTCAACAAGTTCTATCCGGTACTTTTTGGCAGATTTGCGAAGGTGCTCAACACTAAATCTTGAATTGGATTCAGAAGGATTCCACGGAACACCTATCCTCTTCACATCTGGTAGTGTTTCTTTAATAAACTGAATAAAGTCATCCATATCAAATGGGTCATAAGTTCCGGTTACGTTTGAAGGAATTTCTTTTATCCCCAATTGCGTAGGATGAAACGAAGCAGTAGAGACCACTGGAATATCTTTTACAAAATTACAGGCAGAAACAAGACACGGTGAGCCAATAGTAATTATTAAATCTACTTCATCTTGAACAAATTGTTGGAGAATAAGGTTTATATTAGAAATCTCATCTTGAGCATTTTGATACTTTATTTTAATATTTTTTCCATTAACAAAACTCGAATCCTTAAAAGCTAGAATCACTCCTTCCCTTGCCTGGTCCAATTGAGAAGATTGAGCAATTTGAATAATTCCGACTGTATAAAGTTTTTCCCTTTTTGAGCAGCTTGTTATCAGCAACAAGCAAATTAAACAAAATGATAAATAACCTAGAAATTTTCTTTTCATAATTTGGCTCCTTTTATATTTAATAATAAAGGATTCTGCAAAATGAAAAAAACCTGTCTTTCTGAGGAAATCT
>JABMPU010000176.1 GCA_013203665.1 Armatimonadota bacterium | reverse complement strand
TTTTCCAACCCCCCCCCCCCCCAATGTGGGTCTTCATCTGCATTTCCGCCTGTAATAGTAAAGCCGTCTAGAATGGCAGAACCGGTTAAGCCCAATCCGTTCGGATGATAAAATACATGATAGCAATTGTCTGAATTATCTCCAGGAGTACCAATGTCGCCGCTCAAAATGGTTTCGTTGGTCTCGCCGACGCCATAGCTTGTCCTTTGTATAACGGCGGTTTCAGTCCCGGCAAAGCCGCCATAGATCGCCACGTCGTTTATCATACGAAAGTGGAAATCACGATTGCCATCAATAGTGAGATTATACGGACTTGATGGTTTGTACGTTCCTTTTGCTACCCAGATTTGATCACCGGATGCGACATCTAAAGCTGATTGTAGTGTAGTGTAAGCATTAGCCCAACTGGAGCCGTTATTACTGCCATCCGCATCAATATCTACAAAGATTGTTCCAGCCATCAGGTTTGTGCTCATTGCTAATAACATGATCAACATAAATCCAAAAACCAAATGAATTTTTCTCATCATTTCTCCTTCGTCACGGCGGAGCTCCGATTTTTCGGAACAAAGCCGGATTTTTTTTTTAATCGTTAATTTCAATTTCTAAGAAATATTTCTACTAACAAATGTCAAATCAAATTTTATAAGAAGGGATATTAATTTCCGAAATAATCCTCTGGAATAGAAAAAACCCGAGTCGGGTTATAATAACTCAACTCGGGTTTTAAGACTGTAGCTCAGACACTTTTGTTTGAGTGAAATACACTCGTTCAAGAGTGAACGAGTTACACTATTTCATCAGGATCATTTTATGAACAAAATCCTCTTTGTTCGTTCTCAATTTATACAAATAAATCCCGGAAGATACAGCTTTACCTAAATCGTCTTTTCCATCCCAGTTAGCTCTGATAAGTTCATCTTTGGATACAGATTTGTTTCGGAATAAAGTTGAGATTTTTTCACCTTTGATGTTGTAAACGGATAATTCTGCAATACAACTTTCCTTCATAATAAAACTAATTTCTGTATTTGGATTGAAAGGATTAGGATAGTTTTGATGAAGACCATAATTTTTTGGGATTTCAGGAGAGTTCGGATTCTCCCATTCATCCTCCGGAATCGTTAAAGAAATCGGTCCATAAATTTCGGATTCTCCAGAATAATCCACACTTTCGAGCCAATAATAATATGTTGTTCCCTGATAAATTGGAAAGACATCTTCAAAATTGTAATCTGTTGGTTCGGAGGTTGTGCCTGCTCCGGGAATTAAACCTAATGACAAATTAAGCTGATATGCTTCCTCATTGGAAAGTGCTTCATTCGTTTCTCCACGATAGATATTCCAGCCTACATTACTTGCTTCCGATTGGGTTGTCCAGCATAAAGTTGGTGTATCATTTATGTATTGGGCTGTGAAGGAGGAAAGAACGACTGGAAGGGTTCCTTCTGATCCCTGCCATTCGTAAGCGCCAATATCTTTTGTACTGTTGTATATGCTTGCACCTCTCTGATCTGTTGCTGGTGTCCCGGTATTTGTGCCATCATCTATTCCAATACTACTTCCATTTGTATAAGTTAATGTTTCCGTTCCATTTGGATTGTTGTTTAAGTCAAGGGTTGATGATAGATATAAGTTTTGCTTCGCAAATACAGTTCCTCCTTTCGTCCAGCTCGTAAAACTTGTTCCTGCATCACCATTTTTAGTGTTGTAAAGAATATCATTGGCATTGTCAAACCCTCCGGTTGCTGTCGCACCAACATTTGAATATTCAACAACATTATATCCATTATCTGTAAGTGTGCCAGCATAATAGTAATAATCAGTATCACCACCGCCGTCCGTATTATTGGCAATTATTGTGTTTTTAATGTTTAGTGTTCCACTATAAAAGTAGTAACCACCACCACCGTCTGAGGTTGCATCAACACCAGCCTGATTTCCACTAATAGTGCAGTTAGTCAGTGTTATAGTAGCATCTTGGTTATAAAAACCACCACCCAAGCAATCTTCAAAAATGGCTTTATTTCCACTAACAGTACAGTTAGTCATCGTAAGTGTAGCACTCGATCCCGAGTTGTAGATGCCACCACCATACCCGTAGTCTTCGCAATCATTTCCACTGATAGTACAGTTCTCCATCGTTATTGTTCCATCGTCGTTGTAGATGCCACCACCGTTGTATTCGGCTGTATTTTCACTAACAGTACAGTTGTCCATCGTTATTGTCCCACCATTGTTATTAATTCCACCGGCATTCCCTGTACTACTTGTATTTCCACTGACTGTGCAGCTATTCATCGTTAAACTACCGTTGTTATAAATTCCAGCACCCCAGTTAGTGCTTGAATTTCCACTTATAGTGCAGTTCGTTAAAGTCAGCGTTGCATAGTTGGCTATCCCATTACCAGAAGATCCACTATTACCATTACGGATAGTCATATCAGAAATAGTTACTGTTCCGGAAGAAATACTAAACACCCCATAAGTAGCTGTGTTGGGATCGGCATTTGCCTGAATAGTGACATCAATACCGGAACCTGCTGAGTTATCACCGTCAATAGATAGATTTTTATTGATTGTGAGCTGGGATGCAAGAGTAATAGTTTCATTACCTGCAGATAAATTGAACGTGATCTCTTCCCCATCGCCAACAGCAGCAATTGCTTCTCTAAGAGTTGTTAATGGACCACCCCCGTCATCAGCATTACTTGTTACTACCTGGTTTGCAGCCATCAGGTTTGTGCTCATCGCTAATAACATAATCAGCATAAATCCTAAAACTAAATGAAATTTTTTCATCTTTTCTCCTCTTTTTTTTTAATCGTTAATTTCGATTTCTAAGAAATATTTCTACTAACAAATGTCAAATAAATTTTATTTAAAGAAATATTAATTTCCGAAACATTCCCCTGGAATAGAAAAACCCGAGTCGGGTTATTTTAACTCAACTCGGGTGTTACAACTCTAACCTTGAAAAGGTTTATGAGATTTCTCTTCTTGCTGAACCTTTTCAACGGTTTCTTACAATTACCAGATTTCAACCTATTGTTGTTTCAACCGTCTCGGTTGAAACACATAAATACTCATCAACACCGTCTCGGTGTTGCATAATATTCCGACCGGGACGGTCGTCCCAAACCTGTACTTCAACCGGGACGGTTGAAGGAACAAAGGCGAGAGAGTCATCTTAATATAAACCGTAGCGAAAGTTTGAAACATTCGCACTTGTCAGGTCGTAGTCCCGTCAAATCGGGACGAAGTTTGAAGGTCTTATTTCACCAGGATCATTTTACGAACAAAATCCTCTTTGTTTGTTCTCAATTTGTAGAGGTAAATCCCGGAAGAAACAACCTTCCCAAAATCGTCTTTTCCATCCCAGTTAACCCTGATAAGTTCATCTTTGGCAACAGATTTGTTTCGGAATAAAGTTGAAACCTTTTCACCTTTGATGTTGTAAACTGATAATTCTGCAATACAATTTTCTTTCAGTATAAAATTTATTTCTGTGTTTGGATTGAATGGGTTTGGATAGTTTTGATGAAGTCCATAAATAGCCGGAATCTCCGGTGAACCCGGTTCTTCTCCCTCTTCAGGAATTATTAATGAAATTGGACCGTAACTATCTGTTAGTCCGGAATAATCGATGCTTTCTAACCAATACCAATATTCTGTGTTTTCCATTAGTTCCGATTCATCTTCATAAATATAATCTGTAGGTTCGGATGTGGTGCCTGCTCCGGGAATAATTTCTGAATTTATCTGCATTGCTTCTTCCAGAATATCTGTTTGGGAACGATAAATATTCCAGCCTGCATTACTTGCTTCAGATTGGGTTGTCCAACATAAAGTTGGTGTGTCATTTATGTATTGTGCTGTGAAGGAGGAGAGAGTGATGGGGAGTGATATATCACCACTGGTTTGTCCACTATTTATTGCTCCTGAAGTAGCTACAGCTAAAATCCAGCCTGAACCATCATCACCTAAAACATTATTTGGCGCTTGTAAGCTAGTATCGCTAGCAGTATCATCAGTTGTAATATGTAAATAATTATTAGCTGTAGTTGCTCCACTTGTTGTCAATCCAATACTTCCAATATTACTTGGAGTTCCTCCCCATGCTACTGCATCAATTATATTGCCTGAAGCATCCTTTAAAACGAGAAAATCCTCTGGTCCAATTTGTGGATCAAAAGCTGCATCAACTTGATCATGATTTGTAACATTCGTAGTCTGTGCCAACACAAAAAAACCTACTGAGTTACCACCACTGTCAGTTATTCCGTCATCAGGTATAATGAAAGATGAAATATAAATTGTCCACTTAAAGGCAGTGATTTGATTATAATGTTCTATTTGGAAATTTTCTATGGAAGTACCAGCAGGACCTATCAATTCAACAAAATTTATGTCATCAGTGCTATTATCGTCTGCCTGAATTTCATTAATATAAACCTTGTAAGCATTTTGTGCAAATACTAAACTCATCATAAACAATAAACCTAACAAAACCAAAATCGTCTTTTTCATACATTCCTCCTTTTTTTAAAATCGTTTATAAATTCTTTTTCGAAAAAAAGTTTTATCTTAATTAATGTCAAATCAATTTTTTATAAAAAGATATTTTTTTCCAAAACAATCCTCTGGAATAGAAAATGCATAAATTTATTTACAGAAAAATCAGTTGATATTTTAATGAAATGTGAATGTATTCTCAATAATTTGATGAGGTGTCCACGAATTACGCGAATGGGCACGAATTTTCTTAATTCTGTAAAAAAATATCAATATTACATTTGGAATATTTTATTGAGATGTAGATTGTTGAAATTAATGCCACAAGAATGATGTTTAGAAAAAAATCAATTCGTGAAATTCGTGTAATTCGTGGATAAAAAAAGAGGAAAAATGAAAAGAATTATATTTTTAGTTATTTGCATTCTAATATTAAACCTTTTATCAGCAAATGAGTTGATTCACAAAACCCTTGCTAATGGAATGGAAATCGTAGTAAAGGAAAACAGGAATAATACTTCTGTTGGATTTTACTGTTTCGTGAAAACCGGTTCTGTGAATGAAAGTAAATATCTTGGTGCTGGAATTTCGCACTATCTCGAGCATATAGTTTCCAGTGGAACCACCACTATTCGCACAGAAGCAGAATATGAGGAAGAGGGAAAAAGGATAGGCGCAATTGTTAATGCATACACAACCAATATCGCTACTGCTTTCCACATTATCACAGATAAAGAATATCAGGATGAAGCACTTGCTATTCTTTCCGAACAAATGCAGTTTTGCGCTTGTACTTCATTTGAAGTAGATAGAGAAAAACAGGTTATCCTCAAGGAAATCGTACTTCGTTCTACACCTGCTCGATCCAAGATGTATCAAAGATGCAATGAACTGATTTATCCGAATTCCAACAATAAATATCCGGTTATCGGTTATACAGAATTATTCAAAACCATCACTCGCGATCAATTAGAAGAATATTATCATCAGCGTTATGTTCCTAATAATATGGTTTTTGTTTCTGTGGGAGATTTCGAAGCTGAGGAGATGATATTAAAGATTGAAGAAGCATTTAAAGATTTCGAGCGAAAACAGCTTCTACCGGTTTATCTCCCGGTTCAGAATATCAGAAACGGAACAATCGAATACATTGAAGAATTCGATATTCAACAACCCCTTGTTTATATGAGCACCATCTTACCTGCATCAGATTTTGCAGATAAATCTGCACTTTCTACTGCTTTGGAAATCCTTTTTGAAAAAAGACTTTCACCAATTCAATATAAACTGGTTGAGGAATTGAAATTGGTGAACTACATTTATTCAAACGTAGATGCATCTCCAAATTTTCCGGAAGGATCAATCGATATTGTGTTTGAAGCGAAAGATGTAAGCGATATTTTAAAAATCGTAAACATCATTGACGAAGAGCTGGAGTTTCATAGTCGTTCAGGAATCAAGTATGAAGACATCCAAAACATTATCACTCGCACAAAAGCAAATAAATTACTTTCCATTCTGAGCGTTTCCAGAGAAAGCAATCGCATTGGCTGGTCAATGATGAGATATGGAATTCCGGATAATTATCCGCTTCAAATTCAAGAACTGGAAAAACTTACAGTTAGAGATATCCAAAATGCAATTACAAAACATCTTCTCCCTAAAAATCGTGTAATTTGCTATAATGTTCCAAAAGGTACAAAAGAATTATTGGAACAAAAAGAGGAACAAATCGTTGAAAAAACCGATGTAATAAAAAAGGAAATCAGTAAAAATATAACTCTTATTCACAAATTCAATAATGAAAAACCATTTGTTAACGGAGTGATTTATCTTGCCAATTCCACAGATTATGAAACCGAAGAAAATGTTGGTACTATTGCTTTTATGACTGATCTGATGTTTAAAGGTTCAAAAAAATATGATCCTCTGGATTTGACAGAATGGTTCGAAGACCACGTAATTCGATTAAATGCATCAGCAACTAAAAATGGAACTTACATTGAATTCAAATGTTTGAAAGAGGATTATCCGGAACTGGAAAAAATCATTATCGATGCCATCAAAAATCCGAGTTTTGAAGAATCTGAATTGGAACTTGCAAAAGAGCAACAAATGGCAGATTATAAACGCTCTCTCAGTAATGCATATTTTATTCATGCAGACTTTGTGAATTCTGCATTATACACCGATACAAAATTCGGTTTATCAAAAGAAGAAAAAGTAAATATTTTAATGAAACTATCTCGGGAAGAGCTTTTGGAACTTCAAGAAAAATATTTTAATGCAGAAAAAATCATTGCTGCATATTATGGTGATGTCACAGAAAAAGAAGCTGAAGAATTTGCTAAAAAAATCTATAAAGCAATTCCTGAAAATGAAATAAAAGATAAAAAAATAATTGTGCATACGCCTGATTTGGATGAATCTTTTGTAAATAAATATTCATTTGAACCTGTGAACATTCGATTAAACTATCTGGCTCCAACCATCAATTCGGAAGATTTTAATGCCATGAAAGTTATTGCATCTCTTTTAAGAGGAGCAAGAGGAAGACTTCATAAAGCTGTGAGAGGAACGAATGATCTGGCGTATTATGCTTTTGCAGATTACAATTATTTTGTAGATGATGGATATTTGAGAGTTGTCAGTCAGACCTCGATAGATAAAAAAGATGAGCTTGTAAACGTTCTTAAAAATGAAATGGAAAAACTGAAAAATGAACCTGTCACACGTGAAGAAATTGATATAGCAATCGAGGAAAATCAAAAAATTCTGAATTCATATTTGAATGATAACCAGCTTCCCTATTATCAAACTCATTATGAAGCAATCGGTTTGGGTTATGATTACATAAATAAAAGTTCGGAAATCCTCAAACAGGTTACTCCCGAAGATATTCAACGTGTTGCCAATCAATACTTTAAGAATGTAGCAATCATTATCTCTGAGCCGGATGAAAATGTGGAACTGATGGTGGAATAAGAGCGAGACTGTGTGAATAGGAGAATGGGAGAAAGGGTGAAAGGGGAATTCCAAACTACAAATAACAAATTACAAATAAATAACAAATCTCAAATTCCAAATGACAAGAGAGAAAGGGAGAATGGGAGAAAGGGAGACTAGGAACAAAAAGTAAAAATCAATTCGTGAAATTCGTGTAATTCGCCTGCCATGCCGTAGTTTTAACGAAGGCAGATGGATAAAAAAACGAGGAAAAATTAATGTTAGCAGAATTTAAGTTTGAATATGATTCACCGATTGTTTGCACAGCGATTCATAATGGACATTTTATTAGTGAAAATATAAAAGAAAATCTTGCTGTTTATGAAAACATCCAAAAAAGAGAAGAAGATTCTTATACAGAATTTTTTACTGAGATTTGTAATAACAGAATAATCGGCAGAACCAGCAGATTTGAAGTGGATATAAACAGAACTTCTGAGAAAACTGTTTATCTGAAACCGGAAGATGCCTGGAACTTGAAGGTTAGAAAACGACCTCCAACCAAAGAAGAGATCGAACAATCATTACAAAAATATCATGAATTCTACTCCGAAGCAGAAATTCATTTTAATAAAATGAAAACGAAATTTGGAAAATTCTTTGTGTATGATATTCATTCTTATAATCACAGAAGAAATGGACCAAATGGCTCTCCAGCAGATCCAGATAAAAATCCGGAGATAATTCTGGGAACCAACATTATGTCTGAAAAATGGCTTCCCCTTGTTTATGATGTTCAGAAGGATTTGAGAAAAATTGATTATTTCGGCAGACAGCTCGATGTCCGTATAAATATCAAATTCCCGGGTGGAAATTTTTCCAAATGGATTCATAGAACTTTTCCGGACTCTGCCTGCTGTATTGCAATTGAATTCAAGAAAATCTTTATGGATGAATGGACTGATGAACTTTTTGAAGATAAGATTTTAAAGTTAAGAGAAGCATTGAATTCAACGCTTCCCGGGATTAGAGCAAACTTACAAGGTTTTTAAAACTTGGGAAGTTTATAAAAGCGGGTTTAGCTCAGTTGGTAGAGCATCAGCTTCCCAAGCTGAAGGTCACGGGTTCGAACCCCGCAACCCGCTCCAAATTTATAAAAAAAAGAGAAGCTATGAAAACTAATTTTTACAAATTAAAAAACTAATAAATATTCTGAGGTTAAAAAATGCATTCTCCTGAAATAGAAAAATTCTTTAAAGTAATCAAAAACCCTATAGGTTCGCTAATTCTTATTTCAAATAAATCTGCTTTAATTGGTATTAAATTCGGAACTGAAGAAGTTAAGCACCTGCTTCATAAGTGTATAAGAGAGAATCAACCGATTTTGAGCGAAACCGAAAAACAATTGAAAGAATATTTTGCAGGAAATAGAAAAGAATTTGATATTCCTCTAAAATTGGAAGGAACAGATTTCCAGATAAAAGTTTGGCAAGAACTCACAAAAATACCCTTTGGAGAAACTATTTCTTACCAGCAATTAGCAGAAAAAATGGGTAGCAAAAATAAAGCTCGTGCTGTGGGAAATGCAAATGCTAAAAATCCGATTCCGATAATCATTCCCTGCCACCGGGTAATTGAAAAGAATGGAAAGTTAGGAGGATTTGGTGGAGGGTTACACATCAAACAATTCTTATTGGAACTTGAAAAAACTCATTCTAACGCTGGAGCTTAGGAACATGAAGTTAAACTCGTTCCCACGCAGGACAGGGTGTGTGAAAACTGATTTCTTTAAGTTATAACGACCCCCATTCCTAACCCTTCCCCCTATCGAAGGGGAAGGGAACTGCCTGCGGCAAAAGGAGATAGGTTCTCCCCCTAAATAGGGGGAGTTAGAGGGGGTTAAAAAATAATCGTGCTTTTCATCTGTTTTCACACAGTCTGAGGAGCGTGGGAACGAGAAGTTTGAACAATTTCTTGGTGAATCATCGCGTTCTTAGCGGCTAAACACCCTCCGAACTTGCCCTGAAATTATAAACTTGACAAATAATATTAAATCTCTATTTTTCTTATGAGTTTTCCAAAAGAGAAGAAAATCTCTTCTAAACTCGTTCCACACAGAAGTGTGGGAAGAAGAAGTTTTATCGAAAAATCGTGTTTAAGAAGTAAAGGGTTCTGCATAATTAGGCAAAATTTCAGAAACCATTTAAATGGTTGAAATTTTTTATGCGGGTTTGTTTTTCCCCACAACTAACCCAGAGAAATATCCTTCGGATTTCACGGGTTAAAAAGTTGTGGGTTAATTCGATAGCTGACTTATCATTAACCCACAGTTTCAACTGTGGGATGAAATGTAACCCAAACCCTTGCATAACCACTTTAGTGGTTTAAATATCTATTATGCAGAATTCATTTTAGAAGTACAAAAAAGAGGTAGAAAATGAGTGAATCCAAAAAGGAAAGTTTCATTTCTAAATGGAGAAAGAAAGACTCGGAAATCGTTCAAGCTTTGAAACAAATTCCAATTTGTGCTGATTTATTTCGTCAAGAATTTGTAGAAATCGAGAAAATAATTAAACAAAAATCTTATAAAGCAAACGAACTTATTTTTGATGAATCTGAAATAAATTTAGGTTTGTATATCATCTTGGATGGGAACATTGAAATTTACAGCCAATCCAAAAAGAAAGATAAATTATTAGCTTGTTTGAAAGATGGAGACTTTTTTGGTGAATTGACAATGATCACAGAAAAACCCAGTTCAGCCGCAGCAATTGCCAAAACAGATTCTAATGTACTGGCTTTTTACCGCTCCGACCTGCTCGACCTTCTTAAAAGAAAACCTTCTACTGGGATAAAAATCCTATTGAATCTGGCTACGATGATGGGTGAACGTCTTCGGGTTGCCAATGAAATCTTGAATAAGGAAAGACGAGCAAATAAATGAACGCATCTCTGAATCCGGTTCTTCGAGTTGTACAAATTTTAAGAATCACTTTTTTCCTGATAATTTTATACTTGCTTTGGCCTTATATTTCTAATGTTGTCATGATTTTAGCTCTGGTTTTTTTGTTTACAACAGTACTTGCACCAACGGTAGATAAGCTGGAAGGAAAACTTCATAATAGGATTTTATCTGTCTTGATCGTTTTAGTTTCAATATTGATTATTTTGGGCTTATGCTCTTATATTTTTGTTGCTCAATTTTCCACGCATATCACAAACTTGACTTCAAAACTGGATAATAAAGAGGTAATTAACACATTTAATAACAACTTTGAACAAATAATAAATAAGTTACCAGTTTTCATAAGGAATTTCGTAAAAGACCAATCTGCGGAAATGGACTATTCTACGAAAATAACAAATTATTTCCAATCTTTTTTGGGACAATTTATAGATTTAATACAAAAAATCGGCTCTTTTATTTTCTATTTTTTCATGACTTTTATTTTCACAATTATCACACTTTATGAATATCATAATTTTAAAAGGTTTTTTATCAGGTTTATCTCAAACAGATACTATGAAACCTCGCTAAAAATCTTATCTGAAATTGAAGAGCAAATTAGTATTAATATTAGTGGTCAATTTCGGGCTACTGTACGTATTGCTTTAATGACAGCTATTGGTCTGGGAATTTTAAACCTGATTTTTAGAGCAAATATCACATTAATAATTTTCCTTGGAATCATTTCCGGTATTGCCAGTCTGATTCCAATATTCGGTATTTTTATTGGAGTTGTTCCTGCAATTCTGATTTCTATTTTGTTTAATCTTGGCAGCGAATATGCCATTAATAATTATTTCTTCATTCCTCATATTCTCGTTATTTTCATTCTTGTTTTTCAGCTTGATAAAAGTATTATCTCACCCATGATTTTACACAAGAAAGTAGGATTGCATCCATTACTGGTTTTGATAGTATTAATTATCGGAGGAGACTTGATGGGACCGATCGGTATGCTTTTTGTTGTGCCGATTGCTGGTGTGATCAAAATATTTTTCATAGAAATTATGTGGATGGTAAAGCATTCGTATTTGCTTTGAGAGGTTCTGGGTTCTGGGTTCTGGGTTCTAGGTTCTGGGTTCATAGGTTAATTGTATGGAATCATAGTGAAAATAAAGATTAAGTCAAGGGAAATCTCTCTTTTAACCTTGTATGCCTTTCACCTTCCATTCAGATGAGACC
>JABMPU010000175.1 GCA_013203665.1 Armatimonadota bacterium | reverse complement strand
CTAAGACAAAACTTATGAAAAATCCCTGCGTTTTTATGAAAAGGAATTTCTTATTAATAAAATCCTTGCCAGCCAAAACCCCTATTTTTTTTTTGAACAAATTTGATATGAATTAAGAAGGTGTATTATGTCAAGAGTTTGTGATGTTTGCGGGAAAGGTCCTCTAACTGGAAATCATAGAAGCCATGCTTTGAATGCTACCAAAAGGAAATTCTATCCCAATCTCAGAAAGATTAAAGCCGAAATCGACGGTAAAGTAAAGCGAATCAAAATTTGCTCATCTTGCTTGAGGGCAAATAAAGTTAAAAAAGTAGTTTAAAAGAAAAAGACCGTTTCAGGTCTTTTTTCTTTTTTTGTTTCCAATATTATCCAATTTATAAGTTAGACACAGATTAACGCAGAGTCATTATGATTATTTATGAAATGAAAATATTAAACAAATTTATTAAAAATCAGCGCCAAAGAAATAAAGATTAAATAATAATTTGTGTAAATTCGTGTAATTCGTGGATAAAAAAAGTCTGTGTTAAAAAGAATAATCAGATGGAGAACAAAATGCAACTGATTGTAGAGAAAATAAATTTTCCGGAAGGATGTAACATTATTTTCGGAATGTCTCATTTCATCAAGACAGTGGAAGACCTTTATGAAGTTTTGATTAACAGTATGCCTGCGATAAAGTTCGGTTTGGCTTTTAATGAAGCTTCCGGTCCCTGCCTTGTTCGCAAAGAAGGAACTGATAATGAATTGATGGAAATAGCAGTTGAAAACCAGAAAAGAATCGGTGCGGGTCATAGTTTCTTGATTATTCTTAAAGATGCATTTCCCATTAATGTTTTGCAGGCAATAAAAGGTTGTAGAGAAGTTGTGAATATTTTTTGCGCAACTTCCAATCCTGTAAAAGTTGTTTTGGCAGAAACCGAGCAGGGACGAGGTATTCTGGGCGTGATAGACGGTTTTTCTCCTAAAGGAATTGAGATTGATACGGACATCACAAACAGGAAAAAATTCTTAAGAGATATTGGTTATAAGAGATAAATAGTTTAAGCTTGTTGAATATTTTTTACGCTGAATAGGGAAGTGCCCATGCGAACTTTTCTTGCTTTAGAGTTACCGGCAGAGATTAAAAAGCAAATATCTGATATTAAAGAAGAATTCAGAGCCTTTCATCCGCAAGGCATTAAATGGGTGGAAGATGATAATATCCACATTACACTTCAGTTTATCGGGGAAACTAAAACGCAGGATATGGCTGAAATTTCTGACTTTCTCAAAAAAGAATTTTCACAAATATCAAAAATCAAATTCTTTTCTCCTTTGATGCAAATTGTACCAGGAAGAAATCCCCGCATAATCTGGCTCCATCTTGAAACAGAAAATAAAGAAATTTATAGATTTTCAAAAAACATTAAATCCTATTTGCAAAAACTTGGTTATTCTCTGGATAAAAAACCACTTAGATTTCATATAACTTTAGGAAGAATAAAAAAAAGATTGCCAGATTTATTCATTCAAAGTGTTTTAACCAAAGAGATTCCATTTTCGGAAATTGAGGTATCAGAAGCTTGTTTTTATCAGAGTATTTTGCGTCCGCAAGGACCGATGTATAATGGAATTACAAATTATATATTTTCAAAGGAGTGATCATGGTGACGAAAGATAAAGACTCGGCATTAAAAACTGCAATGAACCAATTGGAAAAACAGTTCGGAGTTGGCACAATAATGAGGTTTGGTGATAAACCAAAAGTAAAAGTAGGCGTTATTCCAACCGGTGCCATCAATCTTGATGCAGCACTTGGAATAGGTGGAATTCCCAGAGGTAGAATTACTGAAATATATGGACCTGAAGCTTCCGGGAAAACTACTCTTGCCTTACATATTCTTGCTGAAGCCCAAAAGCTGGAAGGAGTGGCTGCTTTTATTGATGTAGAACATGCTCTGGATCCGGTTTATGCAGCTCAGATCGGAGTTGATACCGAAAATATGCTTCTCTCTCAACCGGATGGCGGGGAGCAGGCATTGGAGATTGTAGAGACTTTAGTGCGCAGCAGTGCAATTGATTTAATTGTATTAGATTCTGTGGCAGCACTGGTTCCGCGCGCAGAAATAGAAGGCAGCATGGGAGATTCTCATGTTGGTCTGCAGGCAAGATTAATGTCTCAAGCTCTCAGGAAACTTACAAGTATTATCAGCAAGTCCCATACAGCAGTAATATTTATCAATCAAACCAGGATGAAAATCGGAGTTCCAGCCTATGTGAATCCTGAAACTACAACCGGTGGGGTGGCATTGAAATTCTATTCTTCCGTGCGAATTGAAGTAAGAAGAATCGGTTCTATCAAAAGAATTGGAGCAGAAGCTGAAATCGTTGGCAATAGAACCAGGATAAAGATTGTGAAGAATAAATTTGCACCTCCATTCAAAAATGTGGAAGTTCCAATTATTTTCGGAAAAGGAATTTCTAACTTAGATATTCTTATTAATATTGCTGCTCAGAATGATATTATCAAAAAATCAGGTTCCTGGTTTTCTTATGGAGATATGAAAATCGGTCAGGGAAGCGAAAAGGTGAAAGAATTTCTAAAAGAGAATGATGAAATTATGCAAGAAATTGATACTAAAGTGAAAACAGTTCTGGGGCTGATAAAATCATCTGAAGATGAAAATAAAGATCAAGAATAAATCAAAAACTATTTCTTTCGTTTTTGCAAACGATGAAATTTGGGGGATTTTACCTGATAAAATCCTCCATTTTTTTTCTTTGAATTCTCAAACTCATATAGAGTTAGATCCTAAAAGATGGAGAGAATTACAACATGAAATCGAAAAATTTGTCTGGGACAAACTACTGAATTTTCTCTCTTATCGGGAAAGGTCTGTTGGGGAATGCAAAAACTATTTGGAACAATTACCGTTGGAAACTAATTTGATGGAAAAATTGGTGCAGAAAGCAATCTCCTTTAATTATGTTAATAATTCCAGATTTGC
Organism: Armatimonadota bacterium; assembly: GCA_013203665.1. Classification (GTDB taxonomy): domain Bacteria; phylum Cloacimonadota; class Cloacimonadia; order Cloacimonadales; family TCS61; genus JABMPU01. Next base: position 25,198 of record JABMPU010000175.1, on the reverse strand, counting down.
TGAGCTTTTTGTTGAAAGTTTGATCGGGAAGAATAAAAATGTGCTTGAGATTAAGAATAAACTTTTTGAAAAACAAATTACTGAAAAGATAATTAACGAAACCATCACAAAAATATATTCAAAAGAAAAGCAGGATGAAATATTAACAACAAATGTGAAAAAGGCTTTGCTGAGATACTCTAAGTTTTCGGATGAAGAAAAAATAGAGAAAACCTTAAACTATTTAACTCGAAGAGGTTTTTCATATTGGGAAGTAAAAGAAAAATTAGAGGAAAAATATTGAACACAGATGACACGGATTTTACGAATTGACACAGATAAAAACAATTTTGTGTTTTTACAATGAGAGAAAAAATATGATTAATTAAGAAAAAGGTTCAGGATTTTAAGGGAAAATTAATTATTGTAAATATCCGGTATATCCTGTTCATCCTGTCAAAAGGGGAGTATAGATGAACCAAATAAAAGTAAAAGATATCGTAGCTCATTTTCATGAAATCGCAAATCCGGAATTGGCTTATGAATGGGATAATGTGGGTTTCCAGCTTGGAGATGCAGAAGCAGAAGTTAAAAAGATTTTGTTGACTTTGGATGTTACGGAAAATGCCATCAAAAAAGCAATCAAAGAGGATGTGGATTTGATAATTTCTCATCATCCTTTTATTTTTAGACCAATTAAGAAAATTACGAATCCGCTCTATTTAAAACTCATAAAAAAGAACATTTCTGTTTTTTGTGCTCATACGAATCTGGATCTGGTTAAAAAGGGAGTAAATTTCGCTTTTGCTGATAAACTCGGCTTACAGAATCTCGAATTTATTTCCAATGAATCCGGTTCGAAATTGTTGCATGTCGCTGTTTATGTTCCCGAAGATTTTATGGAACAAGTTGTAAATTCTGTTTTTGAAGCAGGTGCAGGAATTATCGGAAACTATAGTAATTGTCTGAATGATTATAAAGTCAGCGGTCAATTTAAACCTTTGAAAGGAAGCAATCCTTTAATCGGTGAGACAGGAAAGCTGGAAAAAGTTACTGAACGCAAATTGGAATTTTTTGTTGACTCTTTTAGTCTGAATAAGGTTATTTCTGCAATGAAGCAAGCTCATCCGTATGAAACTCCAGCGTATGCGGTTTATCCTCAAGAAAAGCAAAGCGATAATTACGGACTTGGATTGATTGGTGATTTGAATAAAGAGTTAACAATCGAAGAATTTTCAAGATTCGTTAAAAAAAGGTTGAAAGCTAAATTCGTAAAACTCTGGTTGGCAGGTAAGAATCTGGATTCTACGATAAAGAAAATTGCAATTTGTGGAGGGAGTGGAAGTTCGCTTCTTTCCAAAGTTTATGGACGGGCAGATATTTTTGTTTCTTCAGGTTTTGATTATCATACATTATTAGATTCAAAAATTCCGCTTATCGATGCCGGACATTTTTACACGGAATATCCTGTTCTGGAAAATATGAGAAAGATGCTTTCCGGGTTTGAAGTTGAGATTATTGAATTGAAAGCTGAAGAACATGAGATACAGAAAGAAATTATGATTTAAAAAGATGTGATAAGTTCTTTAAACCAACTATTTGTAATATTTTCTAACAAACACTTGACAGATTATCTAACAAGTTGAATTTGTAAATCGGAGGTGGCAAATGGATAATTTTTATAAGTCTTTAGGAAATAAAATAAAACAATTGCGACAGGAAATCGGAATGTCGCAAGAGCAATTTTCTGAACTTTTAAGGATTGGCAGAGTTGCAGTTTCTCAAATAGAAAATGGATCCAGAAAAATTACTGCTGAAGAAATAACAAAAATAGCAGAAGTTTTTAATATTTCTACAGATGTTCTTCTTTATGCAAAAAATGATATAAAGGTTATTCTCGAAGAAAGCGAGGAACAAACTCCTAAGAAAGAAGAAATCAGGATAAATGTACCACAAAAAAATCTAAGAAAATTCAAAGAAGTTCTGCTTTATATTTTAAACAAAATTGGCTCAAAACCGAATATTGGCGAAACTGTTCTCTATAAAATTCTCTATTTCATCGATTTTGATTATTATGAAAAATATGAAGAACAATTAATAGGAGCAACCTATCAAAAGAATAATTATGGTCCAACACCTAAAGAATTCATCAAAATTGTAAAGATGATGGAAGGTAAAGACCTGCGAAAAATTAAGGATGAATATTTCAAATATCCTCGAACAAAATATCTGCCCTTAAGGCAACCGGATTTATCAATTCTAAATGCAAATGAAATTCAGCTTATTGATAATGTATTGAACAAGCTATCGGATATGAACGCTTCCCAGATCAGTGAATATTCTCACAATGATATTCCCTGGTTAACAACAGAAGATGGTAAAATAATTGAATATGAAAGTGTATTCTACCGTACAACTCCGTATTCTGTTCGAGATTAATAGTGAAGATCTTCAACAAGATCACACACCTAAGTGAATTCGAAAAAGACCTTAAAAAGTTGAAGAAAAGATTCCGGACTCTGGATTCCGACCTGGAAAATTTTATTAAAGTGCAATTAAAAATGTTCCACAAATTGGATATTGATAATAAAGGAATTGTTGAAATTTCAGGTTTAGGCATTGAATATCCCCAAATTTACAAAGCCCGGAAATTTACCTGTAGATCTTTAAAGGGAACCGGTTCCAGAAGTGGAATCAGAATTATTTATGCATACTACCTCGAAGAAGATAGAATCGAATTTATTGAGATTTATTATAAGGGTGATAAAGAGAATGAGGATTGGGAGAGGATAAAATCCTTATAATATCAGCTAAAGATTTAATTCCTTTAGCCTTGAAACTACCTCTTTAATTTCAATCGAATCGCTTTTATTCACATAAAATTGAGTCTCTAAATTCTCAAGAAAATAATAAAGATTATTTACATTGTTAATATCTTTATTTTTCTTAATAAAATTTTGAATAGATTTTTTGGTTTTAGAATAGTTCTTTTCCGAAAGAAGAGCGATGGATTTCAGAGCATTAGTAACATATTTATATAAACTATCATATTTATCTTGTGATACTTTCTCTTTGAAATCTATCTCAAGAAGCTCGATCAATAAAGGGATTAGTTCGGTTTTAGTTAGTTTATTAAATGGAGATTCTTTCCAATATCTATATCTGAATTTCTTATTTTTTTTAACATATTCAACATAATATTTTAAACCGTCAATATTTTCTAGTAGAATCAAATATTCAGAAGCTTCAAATGCATCCTCTTCATTATCATCTCTTATTAACTTCAATAAATAATTTTCAAAAGATTTAATTTCAATATCATTCTCAATAAGTTTATCAACAATAATCCACTTATAATCGTCTTCTATTTTTACTAAAGTTTCCTTAAGGTTTTTATAATCATAAGCTAAAGAAAGAATTGCTTTGAGAGATGCATTTCTTAGTTCTTTAATTCTGTAATCATCTTTTTCATATAACAATAAATAATCATAAACATAATTCATAACTTCATCGAGTTTATTATTTATACAGTAATTAATATGATTTACTAAAACTTCTTCAATCTCAATACCCTCTTTTAGATTTAATAAAATTCGTTCAGAAACTTTATTAGGAGAGACATATTTTTCAATAAAAGCAATACTTTCTGGAGAAGTAACAAAAGACAAAATATCTAACATCACATCTTGATTATATGAAAAATTTAATTCTTTCATAAAATATACTAAAAATACGGATAACCAACTTCTTGAATATCTATTATTTTTCTTTATATTAGCTGTTTTAAAATTTACTTTTTTTACATTCAAGTTACACCAATTTTCAATCCATTTTTTTTGTTCTACTTTTGGAATATATTTTTTGTTTATCATTTCTTTATGAATATTGCTTACCGTAAACCAGTCCCAATCAAAATCATTTAATTTCTTAATTGTCGATTCAATACTTATATCATCATTTTTTGCGAAATCAGTTAAAGTATCATACACGATTTTGGAATAACACCTATTATTCCAATTATCTGTATCAAATTTAAATAAATCTTTTCTATTAATTGTTCGTTTTTCAATTTTTTTGAATATAAGTTTAATTTCGCCGATGAACGATTTTTCATCAAAAAGCAAAGTAATATCCCTTTCAAGTCTTTCCTTTCTTTGTTTTTCATAATCTGGTTGAGGTTTTGATTTAAATGTATCACCAAATTTATTAATTAATAAATCATTCAAAGATTGATAGAATTCAGCATTGTAACTCCTTAAATAGTTTTGAAAAGAAAATATAAAATCATTCGAGAGGTTTCTTTTTTCATATTCATCAATGATAAAATCGACTGCTTCATCATCAGTAAAAATACTTAATAATGTCATCTTTTCCCTCATGTCATTTTTCATTTCATAAACTTTTAAAAATGCTTTAAAAAGAGTATTGGTTTTCTCAAAGAATTTAATAATTGTTTTATAATTATCTTGAAGATAATATCTTTCTATTAAACAAGTTGTAAAATCAAACCAAAGTTCAAAAATAGAGTTGTTTTTTGAACTATAGACATTTATTGAATTTAAAATGATTTTTTCAAAACCTCTTCCAATATATCCTTTATCAATATCATCTGGATTTTCTTTAAAGTATTTTACAACTTTTTCTAAACTTTTAACGCGTTTAGAAGATGCTAATCCTTCTTCTAATTGTAATATTTCTCCTGAAGTTATAGGCTTATCTTCTTTGTAAAATGATTTACTTGAAAATTTTATTCCTTCTAAAAAAATCTCGATATACTTATCGTTTAACTCATATTTATTAATTAATCTATACATCGCATATTTTATATTGTCATCTTCAGAATTCTTACATTTTTGAACAATTTTTTCAATTTCTTCTTCATTTGTAATTCTTAAACTAGAAAGAGTTAGTATTGAAAGAGATTTGATATAATTACTTTCATCTTTACTAAAAATTATTGATTGAAGTTTTTCTTTTATTTTATCTTTCTTGTTATAAAGATTGTGAAAGTATCCAATTAAGGATATTGCTTCTTCTCGTGATATTAGAGGATTTTTGGGAGAGATTTCATCTATTAAAAAATCAATAGTATCTTCTGATTCACCAAATTTAACAAAATCCCAATTTGTAAATTCCTGAATATTTATCCGTAACCCTTTTTCTTTATAAGAATTGAATATAGTTTTGAAAATATCAAGTCTAGTTTTTTCCTCGATTTTATCAGGTTCTGCACATAATAGAATATTATGTTTTGTTTCAACAATCCAATTTTTTAATTCTATTAACAATGTATTATCTTTATCAAGAATACTAAACAGAAATGATATTGTGTTTGTCCATGAAGGTATAATCTGTTTGTGTTCTGGAGAAAATGTTATAATCTCTTTTATTTTACTGAATTCTAATTTCGAAAGAGACTTGGCAGCTAAAAATTCTTGAAAATTATTATGCTCGAATTTTAGATTTTTCCAGCAAGTGGAATGTTTAATTAAATTTCTTAAATCTTTGTCCGGAATAATCTGATGATACATATCAACTGTTATCTGATTTTTACATAATAATTCCATACCTAAAGCTAATTTTTCCAAAGTATTTAATATTAGAGTCTTTTCTTGGTCTAATTCCAATTCGTTGTATTTCTGTTCATCAAATTTAATTCTTATGTCCAAAAGGAAGTCGAAAATTTCCGATTTGCTTTTTGGTAGTGTTCTATTTTTAGTATAATATGAAGCTAAATTAATTAAGTAAAATGGAATCTCTAATAAATAATAAAGTTTTTGAGAATAGACGTTTTTTATAAACTCATCTGCTTTTTTTGATTTAAGATTATTTATAAGATAATCCATAATTTGACTTTTTGTTAATCCTAACAAACTGTAGGATAAAAAATTATTTAAAGTTCCGGTACTTTTTTTTGTTTCTGTTTTGTAAAAGTTTGAACGACAGGAAATCAAAAAATGAACATCCGGATGTTTTTCACAAAAATTTAAAATCTTTCTTCGAGCAGTATGTTTATGTTTGGCTTCTATTTCATCAAATCCATCTAATATTATGAGCAAATGATTTTCATCTACTTGAGGATTTTCAGTATATTCTTTCCATTCTGCCGGTAGATATTTTTCAAGATTTTCATTAACATAAAGATTTAAAGAAGAATATATCGGATATAGCGGTTTGTCATCATCTGAATAATATTGTGCTACTTGTTTTAGTTCGAAAGTTTTTCCCGTTCCCGCATCTCCCAGTAAAACAATTTTCTTTTCTTTCTGAATAAGATTAACCAATACCTCACTATATTTTTCCGACTCAAAATAATAGAATTTATATTCATCTTGCAGGTTAATAACTCTTCTTGGAATGTATAATTTTAAGTTACCCCACTTGTATTTTTTTTTAATTTGCTTTTTTTATATGTAAGTGTAGTACGATTCTCGATATAATAACGTAATGTTTTTTTAATTTCCTCTTTAAATTCATCTTCTATTTTAAACGTTCTATATACTCCATTATTACTTTCTTTAATTTTATTCTGAAAATCATTTACTTTAATAATTTCAGAACATTCATCATTTGTAGGACATTTTATATCACTTTCTTTAAAGTAAAATTGTATAAAAGTGTTATCTTGTCTATTCAAAACCCATTGATATTCTTGTTCTGTTGGAGATAAATTTGTTTTTTCTAATTTTTCACCATACTTTTTCCACATAATTCCAATATAAATATTTTCATTTTTACCTTCAAATTATTTTCTTTTTTGTTCCATAATCACATTTAAGGTAGTTCTTGAGATGTTAATTTCAGAGACAATATCTCTTTTCCAATAAAATGGTTTGATCATTATTTTATTTTGGGAGCACATTAACAAATTAGAATATTCAGTGCATTTATCATAAACAATATTTGCTTCTTTATCAACATCCATTGGACAAGAGATAAAAACTTTAATTATTTTTTCTTCATTCATAGGTTCTATTTATTTTAATATAAAAAAGTTGTCAAAAATTTTAATAAAATCTTTGTAGATAATAAATTAAAAAAAAGGAATTATATGAACTTTGATCTCCCGACATGGATGCTTGAATTCATCAACAACTACGGTACAATCGCCTTGTTCGTCACGTCGTTCATAGCAGCCACAATCCTTCCGGCAAGTTCTGCTGCTATTTTGGTTGCTGCCCTGGCTGTGGGAGCTGCTCCTGTCCCTTCTTTAATTGCCTGTTCCATTGGGAATAGTGCCGGTTGTGCTTTCAATTATGGACTGGGATATATAATCGGGAAACCCCTAATTCCAAAACTGGAAAAATCTAAAGGTGGCAAGAAAGCAATTCATTACATACAAAAGTACGGAACCTGGAGTTTGCTAATTTCATGGACTCCGATTCTGGGAGATCCGATAACTATTGCTGCCGGGATTTTTCGGATAAATATTATAAAATTTGTAATTATTGTATTTTCATTAAGAATAATTGGATATTGTATAATAGCTGCTTACTTTTTGCGAGCATGATGATAAACTTGCCAAGTTTCTGAAACTTGGCAAGTTTTAGAAGCATTACTTTTCGAAGGTTATTCTTTCTTTTTACAAGTACAAATGAATTTACTGCAAAGGGCAAATAACAAGAAAGTATTAGCTAAGTGACAGTAATTGACTAAATGCTTAACGCCGAAAAATTTTCCTGCGATTAAGCCATCCACTAATCCAATTATCATAACGATAACTGCGACGACAATTAAGATCCAACTGATGGTTTTCATTTTTCCTCCTTTTTTAGATGCAAGGCATCTTAAAATATTATCCTTTCAGACCACTGGAAGCAAAACTGGCAATGATCTGTTTTTGGGCAATCAGGAAGAGGACGAGAAGCGGCAGAATGCTGAAGGTGGAAGCTGCCATCAAAAGAGAAGTTTGCGAAGATGCTTCTTGAGAAAAGTAGCTGAGTCCAACTTGAAGCACGCGTAAATTCGGATTATCAATCATAACCAAAGGCCACATAAAGCTGTTCCAGCTCCCGATGAAACCGAAAATAGCTGCTGTTGCAATAACAGATTTTGAAAGCGGTAAAGCTATTTTCCACAACATTCCCCATCTGCTGCATCCATCAATTGCAGCGGCATCGAAAAGCTCTTGAGGTATTGTTTTAAATTGTTGACGGAGCAAGAAAATGGTGAAGATATTTGCAATCCAGGGAATTATGAGCGCATTATATGTATCCAGCCAGCCAAGATGATTCAAAACAATATAAGAAGGAATCAAATATACTGGCTGTGGAACCATCATCATGCTGATAAAAAGATAAAACAAGAATTCTCTTCCGACAAATCTCATTCTGGCAAAAGCATAAGCAGCCAGAGAGCCTGTGATAATAACACCAAAAACAACTGAAAATGAAACAATCAAAGTATTGATAAAATATCTGCCAAAAGGAACTTTGTTAAAAGCTTCGGAAAAGTTTTCAAAATGGAATTTCAATTTCTTTTTATGATGAATATCTGAATTCGATATTTTCTTAAATGAACTGATTATCTTTCCTTCAGAATTTATCACATTTACAAAAGAGCTGTCAGTCTGAACTTTTACGATTTTTATGCGAAACTCGTTTGTGCCGTCATCATAAACAGAATATTCCTCAAAAGGAATAAAGCCGACATTACCTTTATTAACTTCCAGCGGAGATTTGATCGATGTTGTAATCATCCAGATGAACGGGACAATCATAGCAAATCCGCAAACTATTAAAATGATATAAATTATACTATTTTTCATTTCTCTTTTTTATCCACGAATTACACGAATTTACACAAATTATTTTTTAAGTCTTTTTTTTGCCACTGACTTACACCCGTCTTCGTTACACTACGACACGGCAGGCTGACAAGCACTGACTTTTTTACCACAGAGCACACTGAGATTAATCTTCAATCTTCAATATTAAATATTCAATTTTCAGTGTCATCCGCGTTCCACTTTCCATTAATAATGAACTTTTTTCTCAAGTCGTTTCTGAAATAGGGTTAAAGTTAGAATGATTGCGAACAGAACTAAAGCTATCGCACTTGCATAACTCAGATCGTTGCTTTCACCAAAACCTTTATCATAAAGATAATAAACAATAACCTTAGTTGTTCCCAGCGGACCACCCACCGGTGGACCTGTCATCAAATATATTTGTGAAAAAACCTGAAAGGTTACAATAGTTGTCATCATCAGAACATAAAAGGTAGTTGGAGAAACCAGGGGCCAGGTTATCTTAAAAAACTGTTTGATTTTGCCGGCACCATCAATATCTGCAGCTTCGTAATATACATGTGGAATATTCTGCAAACCTGCAAGATAAATAATCGTATTATATCCCAAGCCTTTCCAGATGGTAACAATAATAATCGAGAACAGAGCTAAAGAAGGACCACCCAGATAATGTGGAATTTCTATCCCAAAATTCTGGAGTAAAAGCAGGAAAATACCTCTACTTTCAGCTAACCATCCTAAAGGATCAATTCCAATTTTTGCCAAAAAGAAATTTGCCAGTCCAGTCTGCTGGTTGAAGATAAGTTTCCAGACAATAGAAATCGCTACCATCGAAGTTACTGTGGGAATAAAATATATTGAACGGAAAAAGCTTTTCAATTTTTTTATATTATTCAGAAGAGTTGCAAAAAGCAGGGATAAAATTAAACTGATCGGCACTACAAAAATTACGAGATAAAAAGTGTTTAAAAGAGATTGCCAGAACTCAGCATCATATATGAGTTTAGCATAATTTGAAAGACCGATGAATTTGCCTACTCCAACGATTGACCAATCAAAGAAACTGACAACAAAAGAAAGAAGTATCGGCACAAGGCGAAACACAAAAATAATTACCAAAGCCGGCAGAATATATAAATATGGTCCAAAATCAAATTTCTTTTTTTTCATAGATTGATAACTCCGAAAATACATTACAAATATTAAATTTCAGAATTCTTGTGTCAATTCAATTTTCAGATGAATTTTATTTACCCGCGAAACACACAAAAAATACGAAAAGAATTTAAACACCCCGATACAGTTTACCCCGTTGGATTTTTTTATCCAACTGGGGTCGTTCCTCCTTACGGGGCAAGCCGCGAAACACTGAAAATAAAAAGTTGAATTCATCTTATTGAATACTCACCATCTATTTTTTTCTTTTTCACTCATTTATTTTTTTCCTTCATCATTGGATATTATTTTTAACTTATCCCCTTAATTCTTAAAAGAGTCAAAAAATATATAAGTTCGTTATTGTTAGTGTTTGCCTGCCCATCATATTTAATTTCTTCATTGAAACTTCTTTTAAATATGTTTTGGGTTAGTTGCTAAAAATTCTTTATCCGTTCATATCCGTGAAAATCCGCTTGCCGAGTCGTAGTTTTAACGAAGACTGATGAGCTAAATCTGAAATAAGAAAGTTGACAGAGAATTGATAGATACAAAAGTAAAAACAATAATTTTAGAGGGTTTGATTATGATTCATATTTACACAGGCAATGGAAAAGGAAAAACAACAGCAGCACTCGGATTAATTATCCGAAGTCTGGGAAATAATAAAAAAGTTTGTCTGATTCAATTCATGAAAAAGAATTTTGTTTACGGAGAGATAAAATTCTTGGAAAAGCAGCAGAACATCGATATTTACCAGTTTGGAACCGACCAATTGATAGACCCGAATAATCCGGATGAAATAGATTTTAAAGAAGCAAAGTTAGGATATAAAAAAGCCAAAGAAGTTTTGAATTCTAAAAAATATGATTTAATTATTATCGATGAGATAAATGTAGCGATCAAATGGAAGCTGCTTCCTTTGGAAAAACAACTGGAATTGATGGAAATAAAAACATCTGCAGAAGTTGTGATGACCGGTCGTTATGCAGAACCGGAAGTAATTAAAAGAGCAGATTTAGTTACAGAGATGCTGGAAATTAAGCACTATTTTACTACAGGAATTCAGGCAAGAAAAGGTGTGGAATTTTGAGAAGAATAATTCTGTTTATGTTATTAGTGTTTTGTATCTCGTCTTTATTAATCGCAGAAGAAATTTTACTTAAAGAAAAGATGAAATTGGCAAAAAAGGACATCAACTACAAAGTTTATATATCTCCCTTGATAATTCCCGATGTGGGATTTGGGATATGTGATTCTTCAAAAACAGGCATCTTTTATCATGAGTTTACATTTTATTTACATGGAATTTACTATAGTTTTGGTAGGGGTAAAGATTACTTTGCCAGGTTTGGTGTTAAATTAGAGAATAGGTTTTTTTTGAAAAGCGATAGAAGTGGATTTAACTTTTTTTTTATTTTAGGAGGTGAAAGAATATATTATGATCTTCCTTTAGATCCGGGCGGTTCAAGCGGGTACAATCCAGAATGGCGAGTTTTTCCTGATCTGGCAATTGGCAGTGGATATAGCTGGAAATTAAAAAATAATAATTATATGAGAGTTTCTGCTGATATTGGCTTAAAGGCTGTTTTGGGAAATATCTATGTAACGTACGTTTGGTAAGAAATATGAAAAAGCAAAGCATAAATATACTTTTAATATTATTCTCCATTTTAGCCTTTAGCACTCTTTCTGCTCAATCTAAGACTCTTGTTCGAAATGACAGCACCAAATTCAAATTTGATCAAAAATATATTTCAATTAGCCCTTTAATTTCTCCGAGGATTTGTTTCGGACTAATATCAACCAATAAACTGAAAAACCAATATTTCTATGAATCAATAATGTATATCCATGCCTGCGAAACATTCAGCGATTATAAAGTTTATGGTTTAGCAATGCGTAGAAACCAGTTTTTTACCAGAAATAATAAATCCGGTTTCTTTTGGTCATTTAATGCCGGATTTGATTTTATTCAGATGGAATCATGGAGTTTCAATCCAGGTGGTCCTAATTCTGATGACGAACCTCATATTTCAAGTTATGGAGCACCCAATCTTTCGATTGGTTTAGGTTATAGCTTTAAATTGGAAAATGATTCCTACATCAGATTGGATTGGGATATTGGAGTTAAATGGTTTATCAGTAATATTTATTTAAGCTATGTATGGTAAATGAGTATGCAAAATTACATTGAAAATCATTTATACAAACGCTCTTTACTTTCTTATCTTCTCTGGCCTATATCATTCAAATATTCTCTGTTTCTGAAACTAAGGAGACTGTTAACAAAGCAAGGATATAGAAGCAAATGTAAAATAATCAGCGTGGGAAATATAGTAAGTGGTGGAAGCGGGAAAACTCCTTTCACGATTTTCCTCACCAGATATTTGCAGGAAAAAGGTTTCAAAGTTGCAGTTTCTCATCGCGGGTATAAAGGTAAATTTGAAGAAAAAAATGTACTGATTTCAGATAGAAACAAGATTTTTGATTGTGCCAAAGTTTCAGGTGATGAAGCTTATCTTCTTGCTTCTAAACTGACTGGAATTCCTATAATTGTTGGCAGGAATCGTAAGGCATCAATAAAAATTCTCGAAGAAAAATATCCGGAGTTGGATTATATTATCCTCGATGATTCGTTTCAGCATCTAAAAGTATTTCACGATTTGGATTTTGTTGTGTTCAATGAAATCGGAGGAATCGGAAACGGATTTGTTCTTCCTGCTGGAATTTTGAGGGAATCTATTTCTGCTCTCAAATTTACTGATTACATTGTTTTTAATGGAGAAGGAGAAGTTCCGGAAAAACTTCTTAAATTCGGTAAACCAATTTTAAAAGGAAATTACAAAATTAAACGATTTTATGATATTAATGAAAATGAAATTTCTTTTGAGACTTTAAAGAAAAGCAAAATCGCTCTCCTTTCCGCAATTGGAATGCCGAAATCATTTGAGAATACTATCCGAAAAAGCGGACTGGAATTCGAGGAACATTTCCGTTTTCCAGACCATTATGATTTTAAAGATAAAACAATTCTGCAGAATATCGAAAAAGAATTGGAAAAAGTTAAAATTGTTTTTTTACTCACCACAGAAAAGGATTTTGCGAAATTGCAATTTATTGAACACAGTCTTCCGTTGGTTATTGTGGAAGTTGAATTCAAACTGGCAAATATCGAAGATTTGAAATTGTAAGGCTCATTCTCTGAATGAATCTGAAATTCCGGACTGTTCACAAAACAGACCCTACGAGTTGAACATTTTATACAGTGCTACGAAATCTGTTCGAAATAAGATATCCCATTTATTCTGTGTTCTCTGCATTCCGCCACCAGGGAATTTTGTAAAATTATATTGTATTTGAATCTTTTTTTCATATTCAAAATTTAAGCCAAAACCTGAACAATCTCCAATTATGTCTCCATCTTTATCTTCATATGAACCATTTCTGATTGATAAAATATCAAAAAAAGTATATTCAAATCCATATCCATTTGTTTTGCTTTCATTAGTATCTAATTTACTTTCGTCGAAACTGAACTGAAATGAAAAAATGTTTTCACAAAACAACTGAATGATATCATATTCAGGGATATAGATTGCGGATAATGGAACGGATAATTTTCCCGAAAAAGCACTTCTGGTTCCCCATGGTAAAGAATCTTTCTGTGTTTCATCTGAGTATTTTATCTCAGTTTTGATGGATTTAAAAGATAGACACCACTTGCTAAATCCAGAGTAAATAAATTATCAAAGTCTTCAAAAAATTTTGAGAGACTTAACCTGAAAATACCACCAATACCAGTTGAAAAACTCTTTCCTTTATATCCTAACTTGCTATAAATAATATCATAGTTATATCCAAGAGACAGGTCAGCACAGTTTTGGAGAAAAGTTAATTGTCGATTTTTTATTAAATTCGATATAATTTCAAGTGTATTAATTCCAATTGCAAATTTTGTGTCAGATTCATATGCTGAAAAAGAACCTAAATAATTTCCATCCTCATCGTACTCTTCCTGTTCACCATAGTCCATGCAAGTTCCCAATCTGCCGTTAGAACATAAAGCAGGCAGCAATATTCCGATTCCATTCCATCCAAAACTCACATAAGAAGAACGGAGATACATATCATTTATTCCAGGCACATCTTCAAACCAGAGATCATGAGAATAGCCAAAAGCAAAGCCTTTATGATAACCAAGTTTTGCAGGATTGCTCCATACGCTTAACGGGTTTGTATTCCAGATATTGGCTGTACCGGAATCAAGTCCAAAAGCAACATCTGTAGCAGAAGGATTTAATAAAGTAAAAATGCAAGCAAATTGACTAACGCAGAAGAGTTTTGAAATAATAAAAATAAAAAATAATATTAAAGCAATTTTTTTCATAATTACACCTCTTTATAAGTTGATTTATTGTCCATTTCATAAACAAGAAAAAAATATCTATTCGAAGAACTTTAAGAAATTTCTTATAAAGAAAATTCAGGCAACTACCGGATAAGTTTCGGAAAGCTAAATTGCCAACAATCGCTCTGTTTCCAAAGCAATCATCAATTCTTCATTAGTTGGAATTTTGAGTACTTTTACTTTTGAATCTTTAGTGCTTAAATCCAGGATACCTTTTACAAACTGATTATTCTCTTTTTCGTCTAATTCAATTCCCAGATAATCCATATCTTTGCAAACAAGTTCTCTTAGAATTGGCATATTTTCACCAACACCGCCTGTGAAAACCATCACATCCAATCCATTCATAACAGTAGCGTAAGCACCGATATATTTCTTGATTCTGTAAGCATAAACATCGAGAGCACGAATAGCATCCGGGTTTTTATTTATCAGAACTTCATCTTCAATTATCCTCATATCATTACTGATATTGGAAAGACCGAGTATACCGCTTTTCCTATTCAGAATAGCATTTACCATGTCTGCATCAAGGTTCATTTCTTTCAGAATAAAAGTAGGAATTGCCGGATCAATATCACCGCATCTTGTTCCCATCACCAAACCTTCTAAAGGAGTGAATCCCATTGAAGTATCGATAGATTTTCCGCCTTCAACAGCAGTGATGGAAGCACCATTTCCAATATGACAGGTAATTATTTTTAATTTTTTATTATCTTCCTTTAGATAATCAGCAGCAAGCTGGCTTACATATTTGTGTGAAGTTCCGTGAAAACCATATCTTCTGATTTTGTGCTTTGTATAAAATTTCAGGGGGAGTGCATACAAAAAGGCTTTTTCCGGCATTGTCTGATGAAAAGCTGTATCAAAAACACCGCATTGCGGAACTTCCGGCAGATTTTTTTTACAGGCTTCCACACCCCTGATATTATGAGGATTATGCAAGGGTGCCATTTTGATGCATTTTCTCATGGAAGCCAGCACATTATCATCGATTATTACAGAACCGGAAAATTCTTCTCCTCCGTGTACAAGCCTGTGTCCAATTGCATCAATATCCTGCTCAGACTTAATAACACCGTTTTCCCGATTCATTAAGTTATCTATTATGAGCCAGATTCCCAAAGCATGATTTTTTACTGTTATTTCAGTTTTGTTCTTATTAAGTTTTTTTGATTTAAAAGTGAAAGAAGATGTTTCTTCACCGATTTTCTCAATAATGCCTTGAGCAAGAACTTCTTTTATTTTCGTATTTATGAATTGAAATTTAATAGAGGAACTTCCGCAATTTATGACTAAAATCTTCATCTTGTTGATTAGTAAGAAAAATCAGGGAAAATAATTTTAATTTCCGTTTTTGCATGTTCCACAGAATCTGAGGCATGTACAGCGTTTTTGGTAATAGATTCTCCATAGATACGGCGAATTGTTTCTGGTTTGGTGTTATGGTAATCTGTCTTACCAACCAGTTTTCTAAGTTCATGGATGGCATCGTCTCTCTGCAAAATTGCTGCCACAGTCATTCCTGATTGCATAAATTTCAGAAGTTTTTCATAGAAATCTTTTCCTTTATGCATTGCATAGAATTTACTGCCGATTTCATGGTCCATTTGGAATATTTTTAATTCTTTGATGATAAAGCCGTGTTCTTCAGCAATTTTTAGGATCGCTCCAATATGGTTCTTTTTTGTAGAATCCGGCTTAATCAGCAGGAGTGTATGCCTTTCCATATTTTATTCTACTGTTTCTACAAAATCTAAAGCAGCCACTTTTATTGAAATGTCTCTGCCCAGTTTGTCACTCATTTGAAGTTTATGTTTCAAAATATTTGTCCACAAATCATAGATTTTATTTCCTTCGATATTTCTTCCAAGATATGATTTTAACATGTTTTGATAAAAATCATCTCTCTCCCGCTCAACATTAATGATAACATATTTGAAAGT
Organism: Armatimonadota bacterium; assembly: GCA_013203665.1. Lineage (GTDB taxonomy): Bacteria > Cloacimonadota > Cloacimonadia > Cloacimonadales > TCS61 > JABMPU01. The sequence goes on along the minus strand of JABMPU010000175.1, from coordinate 8,958 downwards.
TTCTTTGGTGATAGCGTAATCCCTAAAACGCACATCAATTACAGCAAAGCCCTGTTTAAGAAGACTGTCAAAATTAATTTGAATATCAACTTGTTTTTCGTTCATTTTTTCACTCCTTTCTAAAAAATTTAAGAGACTATTTTTTTCTAACATTTTTTTGACAATAAATTTCTAATTTGATATATTATTAATTGTGGTTATCAGCTCAGATTTTATATTTTTTATATCTTCAAAAATAATTTTTGTAATGCAGGAAATAAGAGGGATTGATAAATTAAATTTAGCTAATTTCTGAATGGTTTTTGCCATTGATACACCTTCCACTTCCATTCCTACTTTCTCCAAAGCTTCATCTCGGCTATAACCTTGAGCAAGAAATTTTCCGAATTTTCGGTTTCTGCTGTTTTCCGAAATACAAGTTGTTATAAGATCACCCATACCTGCAATTCCGTATACTGTTGAGATTGGAACTCCTAAAAATTTCATCACGATTTCATACTCTCGCAAGCCATAAGTCATGATCAAACCGAAAATATTTGTTTTAAAGCCAAGTCCGTCACACATTCCCACAGCGATGGCAAACAGTCCTTTTAAAGATGCTGCCAGTTCGATGCCTTTCACATCTCTACTGAATTCAAATTTTAAGACATCATTTTCCAATATTTTTTGGAGATAAAAAAGCAGGATAACATCTTCAGAAGCTAAAACGGCTTTGGCTGGTAAATTTTCTATCAACTCCCGCGCTATGGTAGGACCGGACAGATTGGCAAATCTCACCTTTTCTAATTTTGAGAGAACAGTTTCACTCACAGTTTTGAGAGTGGAATGCTCTACACCTTTAGAAGCATTTACAGCGATAAATTCAGTTTCATCATTTTCCAGGAATTCATCGGTTAAACTCTCGATTTTTCGGGATGGAATGGCAATTATTACAATATCATCTTTATTGATTTTTCTACTGAATTTTTTTTCCGCAATAATATTATCGGAAAGCTTGATATTATTGAGAAGAGGGTTTGCGTGATTTGAATTAATTCTATCGGCTTCGTCCTGATCAATAGTCCATAAATAAATTTTATGTTTTTTTGAGAAAAGAATTGCCAGAGTCGTTCCCCAATTGCCGGCACCAATGATAATAATTTTCATTACTCCTCCAGAAATCCATCTTAAACAAAATCTAAAAAAGAGTATGTTTAGTAAAGGAATTTTGTGCAAAAAAAAATGGTGGGTGATACGGGATTCGAACCTGTGACCTCTACGATGTCAACGTAGCACTCTAACCAACTGAGCTAATCACCCACGAGATGAAAGATTGTCAGTTCATGTTTAATGTCAAGAAATTTAGCTAACAATATATGCATTAAGTCAGTTAGGTACTTAAAGGTGAAATAAGGAAAAAAACATTGACTAATAAATGCTACTTAAAACTCAGTAATCGTTGAAATTTGACGGGGAGAATATTATGAAGAAGGTTCTCAAAATTTCCGAATTGCTTTATGAAGATTTTATTATTGATATCAAGTCTAACAACAAACAGGATGCGATTAGCGAGTTACTTGAAATTATTTGTAAGAGTTCTAAAATAACTGATTGCATGATTTTCAAAAAAGAAATTTTTAGTCGTGAAAAACTGATGAGTACCGGTATTGGTTACCAGATAGCTATTCCGCATGCACGCCATAATTCAGTGAAGGATTTTGTGATGGCAATCGGCAGGAAACGTGAAGGTTTGGAATATGAGTCTATAGATGACAAACCAGTGAAACTCATCTTTATGATAGGAGCTTCGGATAAACAGGACAAAGATTATATAAGGCTTCTATCCCACCTTGTATTACGTTTGAAGAATCCAGATTTTCTTGAAAAAGTTTTGAAAGCAAAAGATCCATCGGAAATATATCAGATCATAAAAACTCAAAGGTAGATTATGTTCCCTCAATATCTGCAGATGCTTTTTCTGGGCTGCTCTATCCTGCTGGCTCTTATAATTTCCCGTGGAGCTACAGTACTTAAGACACCTTTAATAGTGGGCTATATCATCGCTGGTGCATTATTAGGACCGGACATTCTGGGTTTGATTTCCCAGAAACAGGTAGCATCCCTGGATATTGTTAACCTGGTGGTTCTTTCCCTTATTGGTTTTGGTATCGGTGGAGAGTTAAAGTTCAATGAATTAAAAAAGCTGGGAAGATCGATCATTTTAATCGTAGTATTTGAAGCGTTGGGAGCATTTTTCTTGGTGGGAATATCTAGTGCTCTCATCCTGAAAAACATTCCCATGGGTCTTATCTTTGGTTCTCTGGCAGCTGCCACAGCACCAGCAGGAACGGTGGAAGTGATAAAACAATACAAAGCAAAGGGAGAATTCACTACCACACTCTACGCTGTGATGGGATTGGATGATATCCTGGCTTTACTACTTTTCACTATTTCACTACCGCTTTCCATAATTCTGCTTACCGGAGCTAAAGCTGGTGGAGATGTGTCAATTTTTCATGCACTGGGTCAGGCTGGTTTGGAGATTTTATTATCAATCGGAGTCGGAGTTATTGTTGGATTCCTGCTTATTCCGATAGCAAAGCTGATCCACGATAGAGTAAACCTGCTGCTGCTCTCTCTGGGCATCATACTGATTAACTGCGGTATCTCGGAGTATTTTCACCTCTCACCTATCCTGCTTAATATGACGATGGGAATTGTGATAGTAAACAGAAGTTCGCTTATCTCCCGTAAAATATTTCATACATTGGGAGACTGGACTCCTCCCATGTATGTGTGGTTTTTTGTACTTATTGGAACGAGACTGAATATATCGCTAATTGCAAAATACTCTTTACTTATTGGAATATACATCATTACCCGTTCTTTTGGTAAATGGAGTGGAACCTTTATAGGATCGACGATTTCCAAAGCACCGGAAAAGATCAAAAATTTCCTGGGACTTGCACTCATGTCTCAGGCGGGCGTAGCCGTGGGACTGGCTCTAGCAGCATCCAAAGCATTGGAACAACATAACTTTCATGTGCAGGCAATACAGGTGATCAGTGTAATTACAGCCACAACTTTCATTGTGATGGTTGTAGGTCCAATCATGGCAAAGCTTGCCCTTTTTAAATCGGGAGAAACAAATGTTTCCGATTAGGAGAATATCATGTATATGATTTTAAACTTGAATAAAGAAAAATACCTCGATGACGTTTTAATGGCTCTCACCGAAGCCGGAATAGATGACACGGTAGTACTTTCAGGTGAATCACTGGGACATAAATTAGCTTTTGACAATCCGCTTTTTGCTGGTTTCCGCAAATCTTTCGGTAAAGATAAGGGTTATGCCAATGTGATCATGGCAGTTACAGAGAAAGACCAGGTTGAATTTATGCTGGAAGAGCTGAAAAATTCAGGAGTGGATTTTGTGAAAGATGAAATTGGAAAGATTGTTTTGTTGCCGGTTGACAAGATATATTAAGAAATTATTTTTAACCTATAAATAGAAATGAGTTATAAGAGGTTATTATGAAAATTAAAATAGAGAATTTCGGTCCAATAGATAAATTTGAGGTTGACTTCTCAAAAGATATTATCGCGATTTTCGGGAAAAATAATGTTGGAAAATCTTATGCTTTGTCATTGATATATATCTTAGAAAAAAACCTTTTATCATTCCATAAAGAATTATCTCCAAATAAAGTTGTCATTGCAAAAAGCAATAAAAAAAAACTTTTGGACATAATTGAAGAAAGAACAGCTACTTATTTTCATGTTTTTTTTCTTAATGACTTTCATAATTCAATCAATAAGACCTTTGGAAATAATATAATAAATCAATTCTCCAAAAAAAATATCCTTATTTCAATTTCACATAAAAAAATAAATATAAAAATCAAAATAGATAAGAATCTTTTTTCTAAAATAAGTATAAATTACAATTATTCTTTTGAACTTAAAAAATCTATTCGCAGAGAAAAATATTATGAGAAAAACAATAAAATAACCTTATATTTAATAGAAAATTCAGATTTAGAATTTATTATTCATGATTTCATTTTGGATAAGATAGATAACTTAATAAATGAAATCGCAACTCCTTTCTTCTTACCTGCTTCAAGGTCGGGTTTATATTTATCTATGAGTTCATTTAATCAAATATTTGCAGAATTATCTCAAAAAAGAGAAGGAATAGAAAGTAAAATTGAGATTCCTGCTTATACTGAACCTGTTGCAGATTTTTATTTGAATCTTACAAAAATTTATTTTCAAAAGAAATTGGAAAAAGATGAGATACAATCTTTAGTTAAAAAAATTGAGAATAAAATTTTAAACGGTTCTGTAGAATTTGATCAAGAACAAAAAAAACTTTTCTTTATAGATGATAAAGTAGATTTGCGGTTGGATTTATCACAAACTTCTTCGATGGTTTCCGAAATTGTACCTTTTGTTGCTCTACTGAAATATGTTCTTCCTGATAAATCGGGAAAAAAAATAGTTTTTATTGAAGAACCGGAAGCTCATCTTCATCCGGAAGTTCAAGTAAAACTTACAGAAATACTAACCGAGTTTACAAAGTATGGGATAAAAATTATTTTTATTTCCCACAGTAATTATATCTTTAATAAATTAAACAATTTAATTTTAAGTAAAGTTATCGAATGTAATAAGATAGATGCACTTTTAATAAATATGGATAAAAATGGCAGTAAATCTACAAAATTGGAAATTGATGAATTAGGGATAGAAGATCAAAATTTCACTGATACCTCTGAAGAATTATATGATGAGCGAATGAAAATTATCGATAATTTAAACGAAGACAATAAATGATTTCAGTAATTCGCAATCATCCGGTATTAAAAGAAATTGTTGTTGATTCTTGTATAGAGAACAATGTGGGAGCAACCATTTCACCCAATATTAACAAAGATGATTTTATTATTCTAAAAATAGATAATTATTATAATTCGTTGTTTTTAGCAGATACTCCAAAATCTGTTGATTGCTTAATCATCTTAAGGTGTGAAGATAATACTTTTAGATTATTCATCATCGAGTTGAGAGATATAAAAAATTTAGCTGGTTTTTCAGTAAAAGAAATATATCAGAAATTTAAAACAACGATTAATGATTTTTTAAGAGAAAGATTCAATGAATTTTTCTTTAGTGATAATTATGATATAAAGGATTTGAAGTTATTGTTTATAACTGATCCACTAAACATGCAAAACAGAAAATATACTTTAAATCAAATCAAAAATAGGACGAAAGGAACAAAAATAGAAAATTTGTTGCTGATGAGACCATTTAAATTTGGCAACAGATATTATTCAATTTCTTATGAAGTTCCAAATCCCATAATCCAAAAATGTTAAAATGTTCATTTCAGCTAGTTTTATTCGTTACAAAAATATAAATAATAGAACAAAAGATAACACATTCGTGATTATCCGTAAAATCCGTGTCATCCGTGTTCTATAAATCGGAGGTTAGATGAAAATAGTCGAATGCGTTCCCAATTTCAGTGAAGGTCGCGATCTTAAAATTATCGATCAGATTACTGAAACAATAAAATCAGTGAAAGGTGCATTTCTTTTGGATGTCGATCCCGGAGCAGATACAAACAGAACAGTGGTAACTTTTGTAGGTGAACCTGAAGCAGCAATTGAAGCAGCTTTCCAGGCGATTAAAAAAGCTTCGGAAATAATCGATATGAGCAAACACAAAGGAGCACACGCGCGAATGGGAGCAACCGATGTTTGTCCGTTTGTTCCGGTTTCCGGGGTTACAATGGACGATTGCGTGGAATATGCACACAGACTCGGTAAAAGAGTTGGAAAAGAACTTGGAATTCCAATTTATTTCTATGAATATGCAGCAACCAAACCGGAATGGCAAAACCTGGCGGAAGTTCGTAAAGGCGAATATGAAGCACTTCCCGGGAAAATGAAAGATCCATGTTGGAAACCGGACTTCGGTCCTCAGAAATTCAATGCAAAAACCGGAGCAACTGCTATTTCTGCACGCGAATTTCTGATTGCATATAATATTAATTTAAATTCTCGGGATAAGAAAAAAGCTCATGACCTGGCACTTTCAATTCGGGAAAAAGGTCGGTTAAAACGAGATGAAAACAACAAAATAATAAAAGATAAAGACGGTAACAAACTCCGTCAACCCGGACTTTTCACACATTGTAAAGCTGTGGGCTGGTTCATCGATGAATACAATCGAGCTCAAATAAGTATAAATCTTACGAATTATAAAATCACTCCTCCTCATCTTGTTTTGGAAAAAGTTCGTGAACTGGCAAAAGAAAAAGGAATTCAGGTTACCGGCAGCGAACTGGTGGGTCTTATTCCCAAAGAAGCGATTCTTGTGGCTGGAAAATATTACTTGAAACAAATGGGTGAAAGTGCTGGAATCCCAGAAAAAATGATCATTGAAACTGCTGTTCAATCTATGGGACTCGATGATCTTGGTGAATTTGACATAAATGAAAAAGTCATAGAATATGCAATTGCTGAGAAAGACAAACTTGTGAATATGACTATCACGGATTTTGCAGATGAACTTTCCACAGATTCACCTGCACCGGGTGGAGGAAGCGTTGCTGCACTTTGTTCTGCCATGTCCGGTGCTTTAACTGCCATGGTTTCCAATCTTACAATAGGTAAAAAAGGATATGAAAAAGTTTGGGAACAGGCAAAAGAACTGGCAGAACTCGGTCAGAATATTAAGGAATATTCTATAGATGCGATAGATAAAGATACACAAGCATTTTACGAAATGATGGATGCTGCTCGGCTTCCTAAAAAGACTGAAGAGGATAAGAAAATTAGATTTGATGCAATTCAGAAAGCAACGAAGAATGCCATTTTAGTTCCTCTTGAAACTCTTACAATCGCTTTTGAAGCTGCTGAACTTTCTGAAAAAATCGGAAAGATTGGAAATATGAGTGCTCTTTCCGATGCTGGAGTTGCAGCGATTACAGCAAATGCTGCAGCAAAATCTGCCTATTTAAATGTGAAGATTAATATGGGTGGAATCGAAGACGAGAAATTTAAATTCGATATCTTAACACAAGCTGACGAACTTTTGGAAAAAGTGAATAATTTGGCTTTGAAAGTTGAGAAAGAAATAAAGGGGAAAGTTTAAAACACGATTTTATTAGGGTTTCAAACTTTATAGGTTAATAAATGAATCATGAATAATATTCAACATTTAATTCAGCTTTTGCAATCTTTGATTTCACCGATTGTTTTGATTTCCGGCGTTGGATTATTACTACTCTCATTCACTAACAGGCTGGGTCGCGTGATCGATAGATCGCGTTTCCTGGTCAAAGAACTTGAACAGGAAGAAAAAGATAATTTTGAAATCAAGGAAAAACAAATCTCGATCTTGTATAAGCGAAGTAGAATTTTACAAACGTCCATCACAGCTATCTCCATCACAATCCTATTAGCAAGTTTAATGATTTTGCTTTTATTTCTTGGTTATTTTACAAAGACAAATATTGAGCCTTTTTTTTTAATTCTATTTGTTATCGCCATATTTTGCTTAATTTTATCTATAATAGTATTTCTTATTGATGTTTCTCTGACATTAAAAGCTTTAAAATTTCAGATTAGAAATCATTTGTAAAACCTTCGCAACGGTTGACAATGACTGCTCACCTTTACCATTCCGACTTGTCCGGCGTAGCTTTAGCGGAGACGGAAGGTCTGAAAGAAGAAGTGAAAGAGAATGAACCATTCGGAAGGTGATAGAGGAAAATATGAACTATAAACATCTTTTCGGTCCTGTTCCATCCCGCCGTTTGGGAATTTCACTCGGTGTGGACCTGGTTCCACACAAAGTATGTAGTTTAGATTGTATTTACTGCGAAGTTGGCAAGACGACCAATTGCACAATTGAGAGAAAAGAGTATGTTCCAATAAATGAAGTTCTAAATGAATTGGATGATTATCTTAAACAAAAACCAAATCTTGATTTCATAACTTTTTCCGGAGCAGGAGAACCGACTCTAAATAGCGGAATTGGGAAAGTTATCTCTTTCATAAAAGAAAAATATCCTCAATATAAATTAGCTCTTTTAACAAATTCAACTCTTTTATATGATAAAAACCTGAGGAAGGAAATAATAAATATTGATCTGATTCTTCCTTCTTTGGATGCAGCAAGTGAAGATGTTTTTAAGAGATTGAACCGTCCGAACCCAAAAGTTAAAATCGAAAAATTAATTAAAGGGCTTTTAGTTTTCAAAAGAGAATTTAAAGGTGAAATGTGGTTGGAACTTTTTATTGTTCCAGGATTGAATGATACTGAAAAAGAGCTTTCCCTTCTTAAAAACACATTCTTAAAAATAAATCCGGAAAAAGTACAATTGAATACACTTGATAGACCCGGAACAGAACCGGAAGTAAAGTCTGTTTTCAAAGAGAAACTGGAAGAAATTGCTGAATTTTTAAAACCTCTTTCTGTAGAAATAATTGCGAAATTTGTTTCTCGTATGAAAGTAAAAAGTTTTGATAAAAATATCGAAAGCCAGATTTTAGAAACGATACGCAGGCGACCTTGTACAGATATAGACCTTTCCACGATGCTTGGTCTCCATCTTAATGAATTGAATAAATATCTTGCCGAGTTGCTAAAAAGAGATATTATCAAAAGTGAATTTCAGAAAAGAGGAGTTTTTTTTAAGATTAAAAAAGTGGCTAACTGAAAAGTTAACCGCAAGAAAAAAAAGTTGCCTGACCACTCGCGAGTGGTCAGGCAAAATTTTTTTATTTCATTAAGATCATTTTCTTAACAGAAGTATAATCTCCTCTGTTCATTTCATAGAAATAGATTCCACTGGAAACACTTTCATTGTTATCATTAGTTCCATTCCAGACAGTGCTGTAATTATTGGCAGCGTGATATTCATTAACAAGGGTTTTAACTTTCTGTCCTTTGATGTTGAAT
>JABMPU010000174.1 GCA_013203665.1 Armatimonadota bacterium | reverse complement strand
TTAAGTCCAAGCATTCCAAGTATTTTAGTTCGTATTGTTGCATATTTTCCTCCTTTTGGAGGTTAATATGCTTGTAAATTGATTTTAGTGTAAGGAATTTTTCTGCTGCTTGCAGCTTAGTTCAACAAGCGTGTCGTCGGTAGAGCTGGTCAGTTCTCTTTGTTTGAATCTGCCGTTTCAAACGGCTGGTCAGTTTGTTTTGGGCGTGATCGTACCGATCCCGCCGCACACGCAGAACATTCATTTTTCGATAAATTTCTATCTTAGTTTACAGTCTCATCTGCTTATCAGAGTTCTGAGATGAGCTTCCACTGCTAAAGCCAATCCTCTGGGATCGTAACCACCTTCGAGCATGGAAACTAATCGGGAATCAGAATAGGTGGCAGCAATAGACGTCATCATAGATGTAAGCTCGGCAAAGCCATTATCAGTAATATTAAAATCACCTAACAGGTCTTGTTTTCGGCTATCAAAACCTGCTGAGATCAAAATCATTTCAGGTTTAAATTCTTCTGCTTTTGGAAGGAGTATTTTTTCAAAAGCTGTTAATATCATCTTATCATCTGCTCCGCTTGGAAGCGGAACATTAATGTTGTAACCAACTCCATTTCCTGCTCCAATGCAATTTGGGAATCCGGTCATAGGAAAAGCAAATAAATCATGAGTGGAAAAGTACAGAACTGAGGGTTCATCGTAAAAAGCCCATTCAGTGCCGTTACCGTGATGATAATCCCAATCAACAATAAGAATTCTTTTCAGGTTATATTTTTGTTGTGCATATTTAGCTGCAATGGCAATATTTCCATAAAAGCAGAATCCATATTCACCCTTATTTGTAGCATGATGTCCGGGAGGTCTCACCGCACAAAAAGCATTCTTAACTTTTTTCTGACAAACTAGATCAACAGCTTTTAAAATGCCTGAAACCGCCAGCTTGCAGATTGATGGATCAAAAGCCTGGTTTTCTACAATTTGAATATGTTTTTCCGAATGAACCAGTTTTATAAAAGGTAATGGATCTGCATCCGGTTTGGCTTGCATAACTTCTTTATCCAATCCGACATCTTCCATTCGTTTCAATATTGCTTTCAATCTTAAAGGAGATTCAGGATGACCATCTCCAAGCGAATGACGGATGTATTCTTCATCAAAGATGAATGCAGTTTTATAGGATGTTTTGTTATTCATTATATTTTCTGTAGAACAACTTGAGAATGAGACTTGACTTATCCGGCAACTGCCGGATGAGTTAAGTTGAATTAACTGAGATTCTGCAACCTTAAGTCAAGTCAGCTAAAACTAACTTAACTCAAGTTTTTTCTCTTTTACTTGTTTATTCCTCTTTCGGAATTTTTTATAAAATCTACGAATAGTTCCTGTTCATCTGTCAGTTCAGAGATTTCAGAAACTTTTTCTAAAGCCTGAGATGTATTCAAACCGGAATTATAAAAAATCTTATAAACTTTTTTGATGGCTGCGATTTGCTGATCAGAAAATCCTTTGCGTTGCATACCTATTGAGTTTAGCCCAATAACTCGATAAGGGAAACCTTCTCCTCTTGTAAATGGAGGAACATCTTTTTTAAGACCGGATTTTCCACCAATAAAGGCATATTTTCCAATCTTAACAAATTGATGAATCGCAGACATTCCGCCAATAATTACAAAATCTTCCACATGAATATGACCGGCAAAGTTAACAGCATTTGCAATGATAAGATTGCTTCCCAACCGGCAATTGTGAGCGATATGTGAATATGCCATTAAAAGGCAATTATCACCAATTCTTGTGGGCTCATCCATTGTAGCTGAAAGATTAACAGTTGCGAATTCCCTGAAAGTATTATTATCGCCAATAATAAGCCGGGTTGGTTCACCCTTGTATTTCAGGTCTTGAGGAATTGTACCGATTACAGCAGAATGAAAAAATTTATTTCCCGAGCCGATAGTTGTATTTCCATCGATTATTACATTTGAGAATAGGGTGCAATTATCTCCTATAATTACGTTTGGTCCAATAATGCAGAAAGGTCCGATCTCGATATTTTCTCCGATTTCAGCTTTAGGATTTACAATTGCAGATGGATGGATTTTCGTCATCTTTCTATTTCTTAATTACTTTTGCCAGGAAGTCACCTTCGCAAACTTTTGTATTTCCCACATAAGTATCGCCATGCATTTTAGCAAGACCGCGCTTCATAGATATCACTTTTAATTCGAGGCGAAGCGTATCTCCGGGCAAAACAGGTTTGCGAAATTTCACATTATTTATTGATGCAAAATAGGCGACAAGCTCTTCTGGATTTTCAAAAGAATTTAAAAGCATAATTCCACCGGTTTGAGCCATTGCTTCCACGATGAGAACTCCCGGCATTATAGGATGGTTTGGAAAATGACCATTGAAAAACGGCTCATTTATGGTTACATTCTTAATTCCTACAATATGTTTACCAGCTTCAAATTCAATAATTTTGTCTACTAACAGGAATGGATAACGGTGTGGCAGAATTTTTTGAATTGCATTAATATCAAAAATAACATCTTTAGTTTTTTTCTTTTGATAGATTTTTTGTAATTCCAGTTTTTTATGGATATTTCTTAGCTTTTTAACTAACTCAACATTTGTTTTATGACCGGAGCGAGCAGCCAGGATATGCCCTTTGATAGGAACTCCGAGAAGTGCAATATCACCAATCAGATCTACAACTTTATGACGCACAAATTCATTATAATAACGCAGAGGAGTATGATTTAGCAAGCCATCACTTCCAACATGAATTTCATCTTTATAATCAAAGATTTCCTTAAGTTTATCAATTTCCTCTTTTGGAGTGGCAGGATCTGCTACAACCAGCGCATTCTCCAGAGAACCGCCTTTTATCAAACCAGCTTCTTTCAGCATTACTATCTCATGAAGGAAGCAGAATGTACGGGCAGAAGCGAAATCTTCTTCAAAACTTTCTATTGAAGGCATGAAAGTGTATTGTGTACCCAGCGCTTTCTGCTGGTAATCCACCATAAAAGTAATTTTCAGGTTATCAGACGGAACTATGACAATATCCACATTATCGGCAGGAGCGGAAAAAGAAATCGGTTTATCAAATTCTAAATACTCTCTTTCGGAATCTTGTTCTACAATACCGGATTTTTTTAGAAGTTCCATAAAAACAATGGAACTTCCATCTGCTACAGGAACTTCAGGTCCATTAACTTCAATGCGGACATTATCGATATTCAATCCTTTGATAGCAGCCAGAAGATGCTCGATAGTTCCTACAACTGCATCTTTGATGCCAATTGTCGTACCTCTGGAAATATCGATAACATGATCGATATCAGCAGGAATTTCCGGTTTGCCTGGCAGATCTGTTCTGATGAAAACAATTCCTTCATTTTTTTTTGCAGGTTTGCATATAATCTCAGAAATTTCTCCGGAATGTAATCCAACCCCTTCAAAACTTACTGAATTCTTTATTGTCTTCTTGAATTCCTTCATTTTCCGTTCCTACTATTTCTATTATCCCGTTTCATTTTTTTAATTATTTCAGGTAATTTTTTTAGAGAGATGAACATCCTTTTTTGTTGTATCGCATCAAGAGCTGGTGTTCCAAAATATTTTGCTTTTTTAGGAACATCTTTGGCAACGCCGGACTGCGCTCCTACCATAGCTTCATCATCAATTTTAAGATGTCCTGCAACTCCCACCTGACCGGCAAGATAAACGACATTTCCGATTTCTGTGCTGCCTGCCAAACCTACCTGGGCACATAAAATAGAATTCTCGCCAATGTTGCAATTGTGTCCAACTTGCACGAGATTATCAATTTTAGTGCCTTTCCCAATAATTGTGGAACCAATCGTAGCTCTGTCAATTGCAGAGTTTGCACCGATTTCCACTTCATCTTCAATAATTACATTTCCCACTTGAGGAATTTTATTGTGTTTCCCTTCATAAAAAATATACCCAAATCCGTCTGCTCCGATTATACAGCCTGCATGAAGAATAACTTTGTCTTTGATAATGCAGTCTTCATAAATAGTTACATTTGGATAAATGTGGCAGTTTGAACCGATCTGAACATTTTTTTGAATCACGGAATTGGCTTCGATTATTGAGTTCATTCCAATTTTCACAAAATCTTCTATAACCACATTGTTTCCGATAGCTACATTTTTATCGATCTGAGCAGAATTGGATATTTTTGCTGTATTTGATATTTCTCTTTTTTTCTTGGATGAACACAATTCTAACCAATACTTAATTAATATCACAAAAGAAATATACGGTTTTTCGAGAAGCAACAGGTTTGTATCCGGTTTCAGATTTATATCGAAATCTTGCGGTATAAAAATCAAACCAGCTTTTGAACTCTTCAAATCATCTAAGAATTTGTAATTTTCAAAGAAGCAGACAGAGTTCTCATTGGCTTCTTTTAATTCGGCTACATTAGTTAAAATGGTGTCGTTTTTTAGATGTAGTTTGCCTTGAATTTTGGAAGTAATCTGTTGCAGGCTGAGATGGATGAGAAAAGTTTTCATTTCATTTATTCAACAGCTTTGTCCATTTCTTCGATTATTTGGTCTGTAACATCTAAATTCTGTTTAGCATAACGGATTGCGCCGGAAGCTGCATCCAAAACTATAGAGTAATTATTTTCGATTGCTACTTTCTCGACTACGTTTTTCAGTTTAGTTAAAATCGGTTCTAAAAGTTCTGCATTTTTTTGGATTGCAATACCGTTTTCACCGTAAATTTCCTGGATGAAAGCCTGTCTTTGATTCAATAACTGATTAATTTTTTCTTCAGCTTCTGCTTTTCCGGTTTCGGTCAGAATCATTTTTTTGCTTTCGTATTCTGTGTTCAATCCCTCAAGCTCAGCTTCCATTTCTTCAAGTTGAGCCTGCCAGTTTTCCTGTTCGATAGCAAAAAGCCGCTGTGCTTCTTGAGTGTCTTTACTTTCTTCCAAAACTCTTTCCGTATCAATATAAACGATTTTTTCTGATTCGGCAATGAGCAAAGAGCTCACAATTAGCAGTATCACTAAGATTAAAGATTTTTTCATTTCTATCCTCCAAATATTTTTTCTTATGATTTCAAATTTAACCTTTTCATTTTGAACGATTTTAAAGTCAATTAAAAAATTGAGGGGGTTTTATGAAACAGTGTCTTCTTAAGATTTGAAATACACTAATATACATTTTATCAAATTTTTCTGAGTTATAGAACATAGAACCCTCAAAGAAAAAAGCCTCTTTTGCAGAGGCTTCATTATGGCTCCTGAAGTGGGATTTGAACCCCCGACCTAGTGGGAACAGCCACTTATAATAATTTCTCAAGTATATATATCGCAATAAGTAACAAAATTTTTATACTATACATGCAACATATATGCAACAAAACAAACTATTTTATCTATATTTTTTTAATAAATTTTCTCACTGCTGTTCAGGTAAGGTGATAGCAGAATCACGAAAACAATGATTATAAAAACGGAAAATAGAGCAAGAAAAATTTTTTGATTTGAAATAGCTTTTTCATTTTTTACTTCATCAAAAAGAGGTGAAAAATGAATGAAAGAAAAACAGTTTTTTCTCAATTTCTGAGCAGGTTTCCAAAGTATGAGTTTGATAAGAATGTTATGAAGTATAAAAAAAATTAAAAAATGCGTCATTTCAGTTGCTGGGTTCAATACCAACATTTATAGAAATAACTGATGGCTCTGTTCATGATGTAAACATATTAGATGTTCTAATTCCCGAACCAGGATCATATTACATTATGGATCGAGCTTATACCGATTATAAGCGTCTTTACAGGTTGAATAAGGAATTGGGATATTTCATTGTAAGAGCTAAAAAGAATTTGAAATTCAAACGCTTATATTCAAATAAAGTTGATAAATCTACAGGATTGAGATGTGACCAAGTGGTGAAACTTTCAGGATATAATCAGAAGAAAGATTATCCGGAAACAATAAGACGGGTTAAATTTTTCGATGCAGAAAATGAGAAAATGTTTGTATTTCTAACAAACAATTTTGAAATTCCGACATTTACAGTTGCCTTGCTTTATAAAAACAGATGGAAGATAGAATTGTTTTTCAAATGGATTAAACAGCATTTAAAGATAAAATCATTTTATGGAACATCTTTGAATGCAGTGAAAACTCAAATATGGATCAGTATCAGCGTATATGTGATGATTGCAATCATAAAAAAGACTCTGAAAATTGAGATGAGTTTATACAAAATTCTACAAATTTTAAGTGTGTCTGTTTTTGAAAAAGTGTCTATTTTACGGCTACTTACAGAATCCAATTACAGAACTGAACGACTACATGATTCTAACCAATTGATTTTATTCGACTTATAACAGGACAGTAGTGTGTTAGTATCTATAAATAGTCGAACCTGAAAAACACATTTTCAGAACTAACTACTAACATATCTTACATCCAAATCAAGCCCAGGTTTTCCTAATCGTATTACATTCAGGTTCAAATTGTCAAGTTTGAATGATATTTCCCAATAAACGAGCATATTTTTGATGAATTTGTATAAAACAAAAAAATACCAGAGTACTCTCTGCACTCGACGAATGTAAAAGCAACAGCAAAAATATTATGTTCATCCATCCCTTAAACTGGAAAATGTTTTAGACTTTTAGACAGCCATGGCTTATTTCTTTTAATATCAGAACGTTACGTATGTCTATAACTTGTCTTAATGTCTTAAATTGCTGATAAACAAATTATCAAGAAGATATACATTTAGACTTTTAGACAACTTTTAGACAGTTCCCAGACATCATACCACATCAATATATAAGAGATTAGCAAGAAATGTCTTAATGTCTAAAAATATTTGTTTGTTTAATAAGCTAATCAAAAATTTGTTCCTTATAACTTTCAAAATAATTATCCATTTTAGTATTATCTACAATGTAATAGAATTCCCTATCACCCTTATGTCTTATCTGTTTGATTCGAATTTCTAATTTCTCTCTTAATAGTTTTGTTAAACTATTTCTTTTTTCCATCCAACTATATTCTTCTGAATCTTTAAAAAATTCAAATAATTTATTCGCTATATAGTACGATAACTTCTCTTCGAGTATATCTGCTTCATTTTCAGATCTATATGCATTTAACACTTTTAATAACTTTATTGTCTCATTTTCAGTTAAGTTATAATCAATTTTTTCCTTATAGCATAATTCCGCAAATTCTATCATATAAGTCATTAATTTTGAATTATCACTTTGATGATTAATTAAGTAAGCAATTGATAATAATGATTCCCATATATCCAATTCTCGGTTGTTTATAAAAGCAGGAACTGGGATTAGAGTCTCAAAATTATTTAAAATTTCCAACAATTCCTTAGCATAAGTTAATCCGAATATATACAAATTATCCCTAATCCCAGATAATCTTGGTTGAAGCTCTCTTAATCGTCTTCGAGGTAAATTAACTGATGCTGGTTTTTTGAGTAATTTTATCTTTATACTTCTATCATTAAGCACATCATCGATCTTATTTATCCCGGAGAATAATTTCGGTGAATAAGTTGAATACATCGTTGGTTTAAAGCTATTCTTGTATTTTTCACTTCTAATAACGGTGGCATTTTTTTTATATCCAGAATTTAGTATACTCATTAATTCACCATATTTTTCTTTATCATATTTACTCATCCTTTCAAATTCATCAATAAGGAGCGTCACACCGTCGTTTTCAATGATTCTAAATAATGAAGAAACAGATATGCTTACAGTTGATATTCCATTAAATGCTATTGGTTGAATTATATCGATCAATTCAGTTTTTCCAGATTGCTTTTCACCTGTTATCCATAAATATCCAAAATTATCAAAGATTCGATAGACATAAGTTGCCATAATCCAAATGGTAATTAGCCTTGGCATCCGTTTATCTGTAAAATAAATGTATTTTTCAATATATTCATTAATTGTATTAAACAGCTCATTTAAGTCTATTTTATCTCCACTCAAATAACGAGTTAAACCAGCAGCAGAAAAATTTGAGTAGCTAATTTGCTTATTCTTCAATTCAATATCAAGTTGATCATTAGCAGGAACACAATTACTTTCAGAGGATACTAAATATAACTTATCAGTTATGTTAACTCCATAATAAAAAATATTTTCAACAAAATCCTGCGATGACAAATGAACTTTTTTTTATCTTCTTTCTTTAGAAGTTCAATCATTTGTTTATTATCATCTGATACGTGAGGTTTAACTTTTTTTTCAAGTTCCTTTTTGATTTTTTCATCATTCCTTAATTAATTCTCCTTTATAACTTCTTATTTCAGGTTAAATATTTACACATATTTGTGGTTTGGTTTTTTAAATTTTGCCACCACAATGTCCGCTGCTAAGCAACGGACATTGCATGGCTCGTAAGGTGCAGGCAACTACATTTCAGGACCACTGTCCCGATGAAGTCCGTTGCTTGCTCTTATCCATCAATTCTGTAACAATTTCGTTTGGATCATTTCCATCTAAAGTTTCTTTTTTCAGGATATAAATTTTTGCTCCAGAAATTTTCTTTGCTAAAATATCAATGGCTCTTTGTCCTGAAGCGTCAAAATCGAGAAATAATATTACGTTTTTACCTTCAAAAAATTTAATATAATAATCATTTATACTGGTTCCAAGAATCGCCATTGCTGGAATGCCTACTTGAAGCAATGAAAGTGCATCAAACACTCCTTCTGTGAGCCAGACAATTTTATTATCGATACATCTGAAATTATATATTGGTTTAGTTTTACCGACCAGGTTATAAATTTTAGGTTTATTTGACAAATTTCTTGCCTGGATATAATAAATATTTTCATCCCAAAAAGGGATTACTATGCATTGCTGATGGAAAACAAATTTTCCCCTGCAAACCAACCCCGCATGTTCCAGTTTCTTTAAACCAAACTTCCTTTTTATTTCCAGAAAGCTTTTGACTGGGTTATCCAAATATTTGAGTTGGTATAACATTATTGTTTGATTTGTAAATCCCCTGTTCAAGAGATATTCACGACCCTGCCCTTCAATGGAGAGAGAATGAATAAATTCATCATAAATTTCCATATCATTCGCATCAGGGAAAACCGGTTTAATGGTCTTTTTTTCGTGTTTCAAATCAGATGATGCAACACTTGTTTTTTTAGAATAGTGACTTTCCCGTTCAACGAAGTTGTTTTGTCTCAGCCATTCGAGAGCTCCTTTAAAATCAATATTTAGATATTGTTTAACTAATTCATAAACATTACCATGGATTCCACAAGAGAAGCATTTAAAACGATTATATTGTGGAGAAAACATTAATGAAGGATGCGTATCAGGATGGTTGGGATTAATGCAATGAGCCATCTTTCCCTTCAAATTTATGCCTAGCGCTTGAGCAACATCAAGTATTTTTGGTTCTGCTCTCATTCAAACACCTAATCCCTATATAGCAAGGGCCTGTATTTTTCTGATATTAATTTTCTCATCTATCCCTTCTTATTGAACGAATTTCTTTAATTGCCTGGGCTTTCAATTCTTCATCGTTTGCTATTCTACCTTTAGAAAAAAAATTTAGCAGATCCTCCTCCAAAAAAAAAACCAATCGATTATTGGGTTTATAGCAAACCAATGTGCCGTTATGTATATAATTGTATAGCGTAGATAATTTTACGCCGAGAATTTTTGCAGCTTCTTTTGTACTTAAATATTTTTTTTTCATTATTTTTCCTTTTTTTTAAAAAACTATTGACTTTCCTGAAGGAATTCAGTCTATTGTAATCAGAAAGACAAGAAGATAGAATGAATTCTCTTATGATTAATTATTTCTTCTACTTTCGTTGCCAGAACGGTGTTACTCCACTGTTCTGGCTGTTTTTGTAGAAGCTAAAAAAGCCACACACAATTCCAAATATTTATAGATTTCTGTCTTTTTGACGAACTTCTACTTGGTCCAGGCATTTAAAATCCTATTATCGAATATTTTTTGTGCTAAGTCTTTACTGGATTGACTTCCATCTTGCATAAGATCAAGATAAATTTGAACGTCTGAGACGAGAGTAACATCGTTTATTATTTGGTGACTATACCAGAAGACAGCTGGATCGACGGCTGCGATGAAATTGATCTGGTGAGAATTCTTATCTGGAACCGTAGTAAAACTTAAATTTTCGATGAGACTATTGTCGCTCTCTTCTCCATCATAATAAACATCAATATTGGTTAGATCGTCGTTTTTAAGCAATAGCGCAGCCGCAACTGTTTTTGTGAATGCATAATTCGTTTTTTTTGCAGAAAAGAATTTCGTGATTTTCCTCACAATATCCTGAATATTCTCTTTTGAATAAAGGCAAAAAGTAACGTCGGGAGCTGTATAGGCTCGCATCCAAATATCCGTCAGATTTTGGATGTTTTTTGCATGAAATTTTTTTTTATCAAATTCAATGATGGATCTACCTTTAATTTTTTCGATAGTTTTCCAACAATGGGGATAGCTGTTCTTAGTTTTCTCTGATAGTTTTTTAATAGACCATTTTTTGGTAGGATTAGAAAATAAAACCCTGAAAACTCTTGTCTCTTTTACAGTGAAATGTCGTCCGAGTGCTCTTTTAATCGGGAGCAAATTTTTGTTACCAATTTTATGGATAAGAATACTACCTAGTTTAAAAAAGCAATTATCGGATGCGTCGATTCCACCGAAACCATGTTCTTTACAAATTTTCAGAGCTTCTTGAGAAAGATACGGGGCTAAAAAAATTACATATGAATTTTCGTAATTGGTTTTAACCACAGCCATCTGGAGTAGCTTATTTCGTATCTTTTGCGGTGAACCGTCGCTAAGAATCTCGAAATTTAATAGAATATCACTTCCGGCAAGTCGTATCATTATTTGTAGGTCTATCGTAATCATTAGTCGATCAAATCTCGTTATGACTGGCTGAATTGAATTTATAATTTCAATTTGATCGATCTCCTCCAAAAATTTTTTAGCTTTTTCTGCCAGCATTAATTCATTATTTATTTCATCTTTCATCTCTCTCTCCTCTCTCTTTCTATAACTTTTATCTCTATAACCAACCGAGAACTTTATTCATAGCTATATTCGTCAAGTTTTTTTTTAAATTTATTTGTCTAAAAGACGAAATATTGTGCTATAATGACAGGCAACTATTTATTTGGTGGCTATTTAAAGATAGGAAATAAAATGAGAAAAAAAACAGTTCGCAAACAAAATCAAGCACGTTGTAGTTACTTTCAGCAAAACTCCCGCTATCGTAGTTCCACACTATACGAATAGTTCCCGTTCCTAAAAAAAACGACCAATAACTAAAAAAGAGGACTTAGTCATCTCGCGCAGCCTATTCCGTCTTTTGTACATGCTTCATTGCTTCCATCAATTTCAACAACTCCGTTCAGCTGAAAATAAACCTGTTAATTTTGAGTCAATTTATCAGCACTCAACAAACTCTGCTGTAAATAATATAACCTGCGGACCAAGGATATAGACTGAACTGGAGCGGGTGAAAAAATATTGTCATAATTCCCTTAGAATTCGAACAAGACTCTCATGCTACAGAGGCAAAATACAAAATATCAATCCTGAGATAAGTATAGCATTTGTTAATCGCATCGCATTTTTGGCCTTTTTTTTGAACCAAAAGGCACGATAGTGGCGTATAAATGGTACAGAAAAAGGCGGTTACCGATAATATGAACAGCATAGGGAAAGATATTAAAAAATAAGGAATTTGACAGCGTTTGGCATAATCAAATATGGGACAAAACCCGCATTATTAGCGGATTTAACTATTAAAACCAACGGAGAATCGGGGAAAAATGAGGTAACGTACATGTCGCTTCTGAAAAACTGACCGCATAAGTTTAAAGAAGAAAGGAAGAAAATAGGGTTTTTACACAAAATTATTTTAACAGGGTCCGGAAGGTCTATTTTGCTTTGCACGCGATGAACTCCCGTTTTCCTTCCTACAATCCTCTCATAAACTCCGGGCGGATATTATCCGGATTTACCAGACCCTGGTTTATCACTGTTAAGATCTTATCTCTATCGCGGCTCAAGCGACCTTTTATGGGCAGGTAATTCGAGGCGTGATTACTGCGGAAAACACAATTCTTCACATCATCCGAAATGTTTTCGATCAATAGCTTCATTTCGTGAAGGATGCCGTTGGCTGTTTGCGGAATAAACTTTCCGGCTGCCGTATCCCGTGCTATGTCCGATCCTTCCGGCATCATCAAAGCCAGGCAGGAAATATACCACACAGGTAGTTTATCACCTTTTACCACATGTACCGGGCTTGCTCTATTCACTAGATCTGCCGTATCTTTCATGTGCCGTTCTGCTAGCTCGTTATCCCGACCGGTCAAACCAAGAATTATCGTGCCGGAAGGTGTGATGCCAGCTCGAAAACATTTATGAAAAGCCGCCACGATCTCATCGGCAGTAATCCTCTTTCCAGTTTGGGCCAGCAATTGGTTATTACCGCTCTCGATGCCGATATACACGATCTTGAGACCTGTTTCACAAAGTGAGTGCAACTGCTCTTCGGTTTTGGCTAGAATATCTTTAGCATGAGCATAAGTGCCGATGCGATTCAACCGGGGAAACAGCGACTGTGCATAACCGGTAAGCTCCAAAAGCTTGTGGTAGGGAATTACCATGGCATTGCCGTCCAGGAAGAACATTTTGCGCGCGTCCGCTCCGTAAACTTGGCGAGCTTTATCCATATCACGTTTGATATCGGTCAGCTCCCTAACCTTGAATTGCTTCATATTGGCAAAACAAAAACTGCATCTGTAGGTGCAGCCTTCTGTAACCTGTATCAGCAAACTGCCAGCTTCACTGGGCGGACGGTAAACCGGCTCTGAATAATAAATTCCGTTTAAGAACATAGATTATTGTTCCTACTCATATCGAAGTGCATCTATAGGATTTTTAACGGCAACTTTGAGAGCTTGAAAGCCAACGGTGAGCCAGACAATTATCAGGCAGATAATACCAGCCAGGATAAAGGTTCCGGCATTCAGAGCTACATGATAGGCAAAATTCTGCAGCCAGTTATTCATGAAATACCAGGCAACCGGTGCTGCCGCTGCAAAGGATACTATCACCAGCAAAGTAAATTCTTTGGTGATCAGCAATATCAGGTTGGTTTCCGTAGCGCCCAGCACTTTGCGGATGCCCACTTCTTTGGTGCGCTGTTCTGCTGTGAAGGAAGCTAGTCCTACCAAACCAAGACAGGCTACAAAAATGGCCAGTGCGGCAAAAATAGTGAAGATCTTGCCCTGCAGTTGTTCGGCCCGGTAAAGTTCATCAAATTCCGTATCGACAAAAGAATATACAAAGGGTTGGTTGGGATTGAACTGCTCCCATTTCTGCTCGATAAATTCCATCGCCTGTTCTGTGTTTTGCAGAGCAATTCGTATCACATATTGCCAGGCCATCTGCGGTGCCACAAAATATACTACCGGAACGATCTTGTGATGCATGCTTTCGAAGTGAAAATCCTTCAGCACCCCGATAATCTGGCCGTCGCGATTTTGCCATTGTCCACTGTCCCAGTTTTCTATTACGCTGCTGCCGAATCCTTTCCCGATGGCTTCTTCATTGGTCCAGCCGATCTTCTTTACTGCAGATTCATTGATGATGAAAGCAGATGCGGCATCGGAGCCGAATTCTTGCGAAAAGCTGCGTCCGGATGCCAGTTCCAGCTGCATGGTTTCGATAAAGTTAAAATCCGTCCACACGGTTTGCATTGCCATGCTCATCTCTTTAGATATTCCCTCCGCTCGTATTCCCAAACTACTGTGCAGTCCCCCGGGTGGAACGCGGGATGAACCACCTGCATTGAGTATTAGCGGATTCGTGAGTAGTTCACTGCGGAATTGATCATATTTTCCACGCAATTCCATGGGAGTGCTGGGAATTATCAGGACGTGTTCTTTATTGTATCCCACTTTAAAATTACGGGAGTATTCCAATTGTCTGTGCACGATGAGCGTAACCGCGATGAGGAAGATGGAAATAGCCAATTGGAAGATAACTAATATTTTGCGTAGAAGCCTGCCTTTTGCACCTCTGGTCAGAGCGCCGCTCATTATGCTGATCGGTGTGAAGGCTGAGAGGAACAGAGCCGGATAAATGCCTGCTGCCAGCCCCACAAAGAGTGTGCTGAAAATAAGCCAGAAAAGCATGCTGCTGTTCAATAGTGCCCCAAGCGTAAGTTCTTTGCCGGCTAATTGATTGAAAGCAGGCAGGCAGATAGAAGCCAGGAACAGGGCAATAGCGAGCGATAATAAACTCAGCACAACGCTTTCCCCCAGAAACTGCTGGATGATCTGCCCCCGCTGGGCACCGGCAACTTTGCGCATTCCCACCTCTTTGGCACGTTTGGCACTTCGAGCTGTAGCCAGGTTCATAAAGTTGATGCAGGCAATGATGAGAATGATGAGGGCAATAGCAGAGAAAGCTAAAACATAGGCTATGTTACCACCACCAAAATAGGATTGAATATTTTCTGATTGCAGATATATTTCCGATAGCGGTTGCAATGTAATTTTGGGTGAGACCGATTTCCAGGCCTCCAGTTTCACATCTATGAAAGCAGCAAATCGGTCGTGGTAGTCAGCAGGTTTTTTACCTTCGGGAAGCATTAGATAGTTCTCTACGAATGCTTCTCCCCAGTTTTCCAGAACGATACGGTTAAATACCTGCTGGGCACAATTCATAGAGGCCAGCATATTAAAATCGAATTGAGTATTTCCCGGGATGGGAGCCAGAATGCCAGTGATAGTAAAATCGTTTTCTTCAAAGTGCAGAGCTTGTCCCACCGCATCTTCACTACCAAAATACTTTTGTGCAATCTCCCGTGAAACAACCACCGAGAATGGGTCTTTCAAGGCTATTTCTGGATCACCTGATATCAGTTCGAATGAGAACACATTGAAGATCTCATCATCCACGAAGGCAAATTTGGTTTCAATAAATGTTTTATTGTTATGAGTTATCGTCATTTCATCGTTGGGTGCAATGCGTATCAGATCTGGCAGATCCATAAAGTCCGGTCTCAGCTCATCTGCCATTCTATAAGCTCCAATAGCCATACTTTGCGAAGTACCGGTATTGGGATAGGAAATACTAATTAAAAATCTGTAGATCCTGTCTCGATTGGTTTGAAAACGGTCATAACTAAGCTCTTCAGTTACGTATAGCAGGATGAGGATGACGCTGGCCATACCGATAGCTAAACCGAGTATATTTATAATGGAATATTTTTTGTGGTGCCTAAGATTTCGTAGAACGATCTTGATATTTTTACCAAGCATAAATCCTCCTAAATTTGAATTTTAAGACCAAAAGGAAGTTAAATTATTGGGATGTAAGCGTCAAGCATAATAGTAATTGCCAGGATTAAATAGCTGAGGGATTTTTTGATTTAGGATGGGAGATTGTGAAAGAGGAGCAGGGAGATGTTGGTGATTGTAAACTACCACGTAGTTTGGCATTTTATCGGAACCAGTCATGATAAATTTAATCTAACCGTTTTGACTCTGGAGAGAATAAATATTTATTTTATGTGAGGAGATTGCTCCAATCCGACCTAAACAAAGAGTAGGAAGATATTTTTCTCCTAAACGCTTGGAAAGACTTTTATTTTGCTGTTATTAACTGACTTATGAGCATAAAAAAAATCACCCCTGATAATGCAGCATTATCATTGAGGTGTTTTGAAAAAGAGGACTTCAGCTTTCTTTCACATATTCTAAACTTGCTAACGCTTGAGTTCACCTGCATTTTGTAGCGCGGCGGAGAAATGTCAGGTGGAACGATTTGTTAGGCATTTTCCTAAAAGCTCTGCAGTGCTTTGATAACGGGGTAAATCAATCCAGCTATCAAGAGCAGAGTAATGAAGGGTCGATTAATGTTTTGCCATTTGTAATTCTTTCTTCTGATGGCATCTACACCATGATTAATTCCAGAGAAAAAGAAAAAGAAAATGAAGGCAAATAGGATAGTCAATTCCGCTTTTATACCCCAATTACTAATATAAACAATAATTGCTGCTGCGGCATAGGATAGCAAGGCGATGGCAGACTGCCTTTGATAATTGCTCCCAACTTCGAAGCCCTTTAGTTCCGCTGACTTTTTAGCAAAAAATATACCTTCCAAACCGGATATTCCTGCAATGGCGACGATTATGATGGGGATCATGAAATGTAATTGGGCAATGGGGTCATAGCCATCTGCAAAACCAATTTGATAGCCAAAGAAAAACGCGACTGCAACACTCACAATTCGGATAATATCTAATAACTTTAATAGCATGACTTACTCCTATCTCTTGCCACCGATTCTGAATAGCCGTCCATGGTTCAGCGGCTTATTCCATGGGTGCTAACGGCATGCCAATAACCCACCAAAAACGTCCAACTATCCTGCCCAGACAGAGAACACTAAACGCGTTTTTGGTTGGGTTGATTAGCGGATTATGCGCTTCACATATACTAATTACTACTCGCTGAGACTAAATGGTGGATACTCATCTGTCGTCAATAATATTGCGTAAGCACCCACTCTTAATATCCATCTAAGGAATCCTACCACAAAATCAAACATACTTCTGGGATATTTCCCGGTGAACAAGATGATAAACCAAGCGATAATAGTACAGAATATTACCCCTACCATTATGAAACAGAGAACAATGAAATGGGGGATTACCAATAGCCACTTTATAAGGGGTAACCATTGATTGAGTTCTTTCTCAACATCAGGATAATTAATCTGCACATTCACTGCTTGTTCTTCATCCGTTGATGGATAGTCATCACGCAATAGCAATAAGTACGAAGCAACGCGTAAAGAAAATTTGGTTAGGGCTAAATTCCAATCAAACCACCATCTAGGATATTTTCTTTTAAAGACAATCATTAATAAAGTAGGTAGAAATAGAATTCCAACCGAATAAACACGTTCAACTTCTTTGGCTGCTTGCTGGCTTTCATAGCTTGAAGATGTCAAAAGAGCCAGTATAATTAAAATTGGAATTGCCAGGAATAACCTGAATAATACTGTTAACCTCTTTGACTTGTCTGAATAATCGATACTTAAAGATACTGGATATTTTTCCATGTCCTGGATCTCCTTTATTAGAGCAAAATGAAATTAATCAATATAAAAAGCGTATAACGTTGGTTTCACCTGCAAGGGCGGCTTGGCGTGCGGTGTGCGCAAGCAGGCCGCGTGACAAACGACCTTGTCAGGTGCAAACTCTTGTTAGGTTGTGTGTCTCCATCTCTTTTACCTGCGATCGTGAATACGTGGCACGAACCGCGGAACCCTTTTTTTGTACTCAATATATCTCGTGCCGAAACGAGCCGTAAGTTCACGTTCCTCAAGCACTGCTATGACGAAGATCATCACCACGTAGACGCCCCACAGAAGGTAGAGTATCAGGTAGTTGGTCAGAATTGCCATTGCCGCAATCGCTAAAGTCATCGCGACGAACCTTGGATGCCTCATGTGCGAGTACACTCCATCCTCCACGAGGTTTCCAGGTTCATCCGGGGAGATCTCTGACAGTCCGAATGCCATCGTCTTAGGAACCCGGCGGTAGACCAGAATGTTGAGGTACGAAGAGCCCAGTATAAGAATACACGACACACAAGCCAACGGCCAGCGGAAGCCGAATCGAACGTGTAAGAGTGGATTGCGTACCAAATACATGCCCAGCATGACCAAGATAGTAGATGCGGCAACAATGAGCATGCTCCCGGTTGATCCCAGGCGCCGCCAGAATGAGACTAAAGAATGCAGCAGCACCCACGCTATCAGAGTTGCTGGAACAGTGATGAGCGTAAGGAGCGCAAGGTAGTAGAGCACACTATCCTGCATCGGCTTTTATACCTCTCAAATGCCAGTTCGCCATGTGTCGCAACCTAACGGGTAAATCAACGGCGCGTCGATGGCACTCTTGGCGTCACCACATTGCCGAAGTCTACTCAACCTTTATATACGTTTGGCCATCGTAAACGCTCTTCCTATGAGGGTTAACGTCTTCACCCCATAGGTGGAACGTCAGCTTCTGGCCGTCATAGGTCCAGGTGTATGTCGCAGGAATTTTCGGGGACGTCGGGTAGTCGTGGGTCATCTCCGTGTAGAGATTGCCGTTTGTGGCGTACTTCCCCGAGATTACTTGTACCGCCACGTCGCCCTGGAAGCCGCGCCACGTCCCATCTTCATCGAACTCGAATGCCCAGATGGCGTCCTCATGGACGAATCTACCGGTCGGGAATTCTGTGGCACCACCGGAAGTACAAGCCGCGACAACCAGCGTCGTTGCACCCAATATCGCTATCGCAGCAATCCAGCCACTAATTCCATCGAACAAGCACCAACGCGTTTCTCTCATGGTCTCCTCCTTTTTGGGGACTGCATAACATACATTAGACTGCTTAAATTTTCATATCCTGCTTAGTTAGACAGGTTATGAAAACACCCTTTAAAGAATAAGATGCTATGTATTAAAACTTTAATTGAAAAATTAATATTCAAATTTATCTCCATTACTGCTCAAATAAGCAAGAATAGAAAAAATGATTTTTTAATAAGATATTCATTCATTATTTTAACTTATTACGTAATAAAACTTCGTAATTACTTTTAGAGTATTGGATAAAAAAAAAATCTCCATTACCCCAAGATTATCACCAAGAAAATGTTTGTTCATAATATCTCCGAATAAAGAAAATAATGAGATTTGAAATCATGAAAATATTTTTTTTTCACGATTATTAAGTCAATATAAAAACAAGTGAGACAAAAGGGAACAATTATTAATTACGAATTAGGAATTGTAAATTAGTAATTAAAAGATAGTTAGGGAGATAGTGAAAAGATTTTTTAGTTAAGAAATAATTGACAGGAAGTTGTATAAATTATTTTGAAAGCGTGAAAGTGAAAAGGACGAGTTTAGGGTTGCAAGTTGCGAGGTAAATCCCTTTAATTCCCCCTTCAAAAGGGGGATAGAATTAAAAGGGAACCAGTGGAGAAATGACGAAAAAAATAGTTTTTATATTACTCATTTTGAGTGGGATTTTGAATGCTGAAATTCCTCCAGGTTATTATGAAAATGGTGATGATTTTAAAGGAGGTAAGTAAGAAATGAATCTTTTAGCAATTGTGGGGAGTCCACGAAAGGGCAAAGCGACTGATACTCTGGTCGATAAGGCAATTGAAGGTTTGAAATCCGTCCATCCTAATTGTAATGTTAAAAAGATTCACCTGGCGGACCAAGATATCCAGTACTGCAAAGATTGTTTAGCATGCTGGAAAAGTAAGACTAAGGGGCCAATCGCCAAATGTGCGATCAGGGATGATATGGATCAGATCAATGAGGAAATATTGAAGACTGATTGCCTGATAATCGGTACACCAATCCATATGGCCTATGCATCAGCATTAATGATGACATTCTTGGAACGGATCTGCTGGACATTTGCAAAACCCGAAAAGAGTTATGTGTTGGTTAAGGGATGTCCAGCTCCAAGATCGGATAAGAAAAGAAAAGCTGCTATCATAGCTGTTTCGGGGATGATCCCTCCAAGGTACAAAAGACTCTGCAATCAAGCAACTACACAGATCAAGGGAGTTATAAAAGATTCACTTAATGCCGATACCGTTGGTAAATTGTATGCAGGGGATCTCTGGAATAGGGGTGTAGAGCATTACCTTGATGATGCGTTTAAACTCGGGAAAAAGTTGAGCTAACATAAGATCGCACCAATTAAAAATTATGAGATGATGATATGAAAGCGATTGTGTATGAAAAATATGGACATAATTAATGGAATGGCACTCTATCGATCCTGTTGATGAATGGGAAGAAAACAGGAATGATATTATTTATACTGATTATCAAGGGAATAGGAATCCTTTTATTGATCATCCGGAATTTGCTGATTTGATATGGGTAAATGTATCTTCTGAGAATGATGTTGAAAAACTTATAATCCGCAAATTATATTCTTATCCGAATCCTTTTAATCCGGAAACTACAATCTCTTTTAGTATTTCTCGCAAAGACGCGGAGAACGCAAAGATCGAAATTTACAATATAAAAGGACAGAAAGTAAAGCAGTTTTCAGATATAAGAAATAAGACTTCAGTTATTTGG
>JABMPU010000173.1 GCA_013203665.1 Armatimonadota bacterium | reverse complement strand
ATGTCTTTCTGAGGTTTCTTTCAAAGGCAATCTTCCGAAGAATCTCATTATCAGCGAAGTTCCTTCGAGAGAAAAGCAAGATGAATTCCTCAGGATGACAAAAACACCCAATTATCCTTACATTCCCAAAGAAGGCATGGGAACGAGAATCACATTATTTTTTTTCTGTTAATGAATTATTAAAAAAACAATCATATTTCCTAAACCAATTAGAAAATGAATTGCCAGAGAAAAAAGCATCATATATTTAAAAACATACTTGTTGAAATATCCACAAATCATATTCATATCAAGTTTTTGTGAAAACACATCAATATATTTTGATACTTTATAATTCTCGATTAGATACGGAATAAAACTTCTTAGAAATTGCTTTACAATCTCATAAACTAAAACCGAGCAGAAATAATGAATTTTTTCTTTTACTGCTCGCGGTACAAATTTTATGTTTTCAATACTTTCAAGTTTATCCCAGGTTTTCTTAAAAACTTCCAATTCCCATTTTGAAATCATTGATTCATCTTTTTCATTTTTGCAATCGTGAAGAAAATCCGAAAGAAACGAACTCAATTTTTGAATGAGCCAATCTTTTTTGCGAAAAGCAAAACCGGGAGTGAATGGAACTTTTTTGCTGCCAATATATAATTTTTCCCTTGGAATAAAAAGAAAAACTTTTATGATGAAAACCAGCAAAAAACCTACAAATAAATTATATGCTAAAAAAATGAGTGAATATAAGAAAACCACTTTTATCTCCGTTAGCGGATTTTACCTTGCTTATATAGTTGAACAAAATAGCCAATCGAACGATCATAAGTCCGCTCAGCATCATTTGGAAAATAACACGCCGGTAATTCGCCCAGCGAACGATGATACCTGATACATTCGCAACAGATTCCTTTCTTGCTGCATGAATAGGTGCAATTACAATTTTGTATATTTATTTTTTGATTTTCACAATTCATTCTAACCTCTTAATATTTACTGAGTTTTAGAGAATTTTTCATTGAAAATCTGTCAACCCCAATCGCAATTTAGGAAATTATAAAATTTATTTTTATCCAAAGTTTTGCTTACACCAATTTATTGCATACAAAATATCATCTGGCAATGAAATTTCAACACTAATTTTCTTTTCGGAAATTGGATGGATAAATTCAAGTTTAAATGCATGTAAAGCTTGCCTTTGGAGATGATTGTTTAAAAGATCCTTTATCTTCTTATGAAAATTTGAAGGAATAAAATTCAAAGTTCTTTTTATACTCGAATAGGTATTATCTCCCAGAATCGGACAATTAATATGAGAAAAATGAACTCTGATTTGGTGAGTTCTTCCAGTTTCCAACTTCACTTCAACTATCGAAAAAAAATCAAAAAAAGTTTCAATTTTATAATGAGTGATAGCTGTTTTTCCGGAATTTGAAACCATCATTTTCTTTCTATTTGTTTTACTTCTTTCAATAAATGTCTCGATTGTGCTTTCCGATTCTTTGGGAATTCCCACAGTAATAGCTTTATAGAATTTATCGATTTTTCTCTTCTGAAACATTGTGGAAAGCAGAGAATGAACTCTATCATTTTTTGCCACGAGAATCAAACCGGAAGTATCTTTATCCAGACGGTGCACAATTCCCGGTCTGCAAGGGTCATGCCCGGTTGAAAGTTTTTCTATGAAATGAAATAAAAGTGCATTCACCAA
Organism: Armatimonadota bacterium; assembly: GCA_013203665.1. Classification (GTDB taxonomy): domain Bacteria; phylum Cloacimonadota; class Cloacimonadia; order Cloacimonadales; family TCS61; genus JABMPU01. The sequence goes on along the minus strand of JABMPU010000173.1, from coordinate 4,364 downwards.
GGTTCCATGAGTATTTCCGGGAGCAGGATGAACAGTTAAGCCAGCCGGTTTATTAATGATTACCAGATCATTATCTTCATACGCTATTTCCAAAGGAATATCTTCCGGTATGAGTGATAAATCTTCTACAGGTGGAATAAAAATTTCAATCACATCACCTGATTGTAAAACATAACTTTTTTTAACAGGAACTTGATTAACTTTGATATGATTTTCTACAATTAATTTATCAATTTTTGAACGTGAATACAATCCTTCAATTTGAAGTGAACTTAAAAATTTATCTATTCTCTGATTAGTCCTTTCTTTAAAAACAATTTTCATTCGGAATTATCTGAAGAAGGCTTTTTAATTACTTTTTTCAAATTTGAAAAAGCAATTACAGCACCTTTTGGCTCACCATTAGAATCGCGAACAATCGCACTATTTAAAGTGATGTGATGTTTTAGGGATGGAATAAAATATTGTTGAAATTCCTGTTTAGTTTGGGCGTTTAAAACATGGATAATGTATTTTTTCACATTATTCTCGATTTCAGGTGGGAAGTTCGTGTTAATCATATTAGATTTTTCACTGATTGCAGGAAAAACATCATTAATAACATCATTGATATAAATGATATTTCCTTCCAAATCTAGGATTATAAAACCATTTTCTGCCAAATGCAGTACAGAAATGATCCGGTTATGATGTTCAACGATTTTATCCTTTTTTAGAATATCAAATTGGAAAACAGACGAAAGCATATTGGAAATTGATAAAATCACAGCAAAGAATTCATTATCCATGCTTTTTCTGAAATTCTCAAGATCAATATCAATGTGATAATTTCCCATTGAAATTTCTTTTAAAATTTGATGGATATCTGCAAATGCTTTTCTCAAAAAAACAGGAATGTAAAAAATCAAAACCATTGCAAGTACAAATTGAACGAAAATCGTGATAATAACTGTGTTCTGAATATTCATCTTTAAAGTTATTATATTATCGAAATTCGTAATTAATTTTAAAAGAATTATTCCTTGGATGAGAGTGATTAAAAACATCAGGAGAATAATCACACGAATTTTTGAAGTAAATGACTGTTTCATAATCCTATCCTTTCTTACTTGTTTCGTTTATAAGATCATTAATTTTTGTTTTTGGTCCGATCAGAACTAAAACATCATCTTTATTCACAATATCATTAGCACCTGGCATATCATTTATTCTTCTTTCAATAATGTTCTCACCTTCTTCAGTTACATTCTTTGCCTTGTACTTGATAGCTACGACATTTACACCTTTTTCTGTGGGAAGTGCAAGATCTTGAAGAGTACGTCCAACCCATATATCCGAAACAACAAGCTCAATTACACTGTGTCCGCTGGAAAGATCGATATACTCCAGAATACTGCTGGAGAGAAGAGAATTCGCTAATTGCTTTCCGATTTGCTCTTCCGGGAAGATGACATTTTGGATTCCCAATAATTCTAAAATCCTGGCATGAACTTTACTATCTACTTTTGCGTAAATATTGCTTACTCCAAGTTTTTTCAGAATCACACTTGTGAGAACACTCACTTCAATATTGTTGCCAACAGCCAGAATGACAGCATCCATATCCTGAATTTTATTCATTTTCAGAGCTTTCTCATCAGTACAATTCATATTTATGGGAACGCTGACTCTACCCACGATTTCATCTATCAAGTTTTGCTGATTATCGATGGCTATGACTTCTGCACCATTTTCAAAGAGCGTAGTTGCCACTGTCATGCCAAATTTCCCCAAGCCAATTACTGCAAATTTAGCCATAATTACTCCTCTTTTAAATTAACCAATACTTATTTTTTCTTCTGTGAAAAGATAACTTGTTTTTACATTCATCTCTGAAATCGCAAAAATTAACGTTAAAGGACCAACCCTTCCAAAATACATCAAAATAATTATAATTACTTTTCCCAAACTCGAGAGAAAAGGTGTAATTCCCATTGATAAACCAACTGTTCCAAAAGCAGAAAAAGCCTCAAATATAGTTTGTTCAAAAGGAAATGGTTCTATTAATAACAACAGAAATATCATAATCGAAAGCAAAGTAAGCGAAATTGTAATAAGAACCATCACTCTATTAATGATGCTTTCCGATACTTTTCTTTTAAAAATATTTACATCTCTGCTGCCACGAAGCATGGCAATTACAGCAACCACCAATATCACAAAAGCAGTTGTTTTTATTCCACCTCCAGTAGAACCCGGTGATGCGCCGATAAACATGAAAAGTACTGAAGTAAAAACAGAAGGTTTACTTAAAGCACTCGTATCGATCGTGTTGAAACCAGCCGTTCGTGTTGTTACAGATTGAAAATATGAAGAATAAATCCTATCAATTAAACTGAAATTTTTCATTGTACAATTATATTCTGATATAAAATAACTTACAAATCCTAAAATAAGTAAAAATGCGGTTCCACATAAAACGATTTTCGTATGAAGCGAAAACCTTGAAAATCTGAACTTTTCCATGAAATTCTTTTTGATATCTACTAAAACCGGAAATCCAATTCCTCCAAAAATAATTAAAAAAGTAATTACAAAGTTAATATTAAAATTCGACTTGAAACCAATAAAACTATTTTCAAATAAACTGAAACCTGCATTACAAAATGCAGATATTGAATGAAATATCGAGTAGTAAATCACTTCAAAATTTGAAAGTAGTTCTCCATTAATGGTCAATTTCTTAAATGTGGAATATAATAGCAAAGCTCCAATTATCTCAAAAATGATTGTTACTAAAAAAATGCTTTTCAGTAAACTGAGCATATCAACTTTATTGGATTCACCAACCACATTCTGAATTAGATTTTCACTACGGGCAGTTAATTTCTGACCCAATATCATAGCAAAAGCACTGGAAACGGTCATAATCCCCAATCCGCCAATTTGAATAAGCAGCAAAATAATAGATTTTCCGAGCAGAGTAAAATGTGTACCTGTGTTTTTTACGATTAAACCGGTTACACAGGTAGCGGAAGTTGATGTAAAAAGTGCATCTAATAATGAAGTATGCTCGCCTTCTACAGTTGCTCTGGGCAGCAATAAAAGAAGCGTGCCTATAAAAATAGCAATCATGAAACTATAAAGCACAAAAATAGGTGGATTGTGAGCTAATCTATCACGCGACTTTCCCTCATAGCTGGCAATAGCCAAACCCCTGATGAATATAAACGTCTGCCGTCCAAGAAGATAAAACAGGAAAACTCTTTCCGAATCCTTTATGAATATTGCCACCAAGATAAAAATGATATCAGGAATTAAATTTCTTATCTTTTCTGATGAAACTCCTTTATTCATGAATCTCATCAAATGAAAGAAGAGGAGAGCAAAAATTGTGATAAATGTATAACCGCGAAATAATAATACTTCAAGATGGTTTGAAGGAGTGAGGAATAAAATCCTGATGTTTATTATCGCAAATAAGTTAAGTATTATTAAAGCAGTTCTTTCCACTTTAATCGAAAAATTTGGCTTTTCCATTTTATCAATTGATCTTGGAAATGATTTCCTTACTAATTACTGAAAGAGACTGAGTTGCATTTATCGAAAAAAAGTTACTTTGCTCTTTAAAAAGCTTAATGACTTTTTCGGTTTCATGGTGAAATTTTTCAATTCTTTTGCAGATTGCTTTTTTATTATCATCTTCCCGAAGAATTAACTCTCCTCCACATATATCACATACATTTTTAACTTTTGGTTTCTGGAATAATATATTATAAACCTTTTTACATTTTTTGCATTGTCTACGAGCTAAGATTCTTTCGATAGCAGTTTCATCATCCAATTCTAAAAGGAAAACTTTATCTATTTCGAATTTGTTCAATAGAAATTTTGTTTGCTCCAGATTTCGAGGAAAACCATCCAAGATAAAACCATCTTTGGCACTGGATAAGGCTTTAGAAACTATTTCAAAAGCATATTCATCTGGAACTAATTCACCTTTATCAATAAATGATTTAGCAATTTTTCCTAACCTGGTTTCCTGTTTAATATTTTGTCGAAAAAGACCACCAGTAGTAATATGAACTAAACCATATTTCTCAACTAATAAATCAGATTGAGTGCCTTTCCCACTTCCTTGAATCCCCAACAGAACTACATTCATATTTTTTCTTTCCTAAAATATTATTTAGTGTTTATCCGTAAAGTATGATTTTTCGATTTCTAACTCCCCTAACCCCTCTTTGCAAAAGAGGGGAAACATTGATGAATCCAGAGGATCCGAGTTCTCATTCTCCCCTCTCTTTCCCAAAGAGAGGGGCGGGGATGAGTTTAAGGATGAACTCTATTTAACTCTTTGTCTAAAATTATTAGATTTATTTTAT